>NZ_JBICYR010000031.1:0-25185 GCF_043201175.1 Streptomyces sp. NPDC048337 | reverse complement strand
GTGTTGGGGGGGGCGGGGGGGGTTTTTTTCCACCTCACCCCCCCCCCCCCCGGCGCCCAAAAAAAAAACCACAACCCGCCCCCCCGCCGTGGGGGCGCCCGGGGGGGGGGCGCCCCCCCCCTCTCGGCGGTGTCAGTCGGACAGCCGCGCGCCGGAGGAGGTCGAGAACACGTGGATCTCGCCGGCCCGCGGCACCACGTGCAGGTTCGAGCCCTTCTCGGGCACCTGGCGGCCGCCCACGCGGACGACGAGGTCCTGCCCGCCGTCGGCCTTGTCGGTGGAGCCGTAGACGTAGCCGTCGGCGCCGAGCTCCTCGACGACGTTCACGACGATGGTCAGGCCGCCGCTCTCGGCGATGTCGAAGTGCTCCGGGCGGACGCCGACCGTGACGGTGCGGTCGCCGGCGTCGGCCGCGGCGGAGAGCGCCTCCCGCGAGACGGGGACGACGCTGTCGCCGAACTTCACACCGCCGTCGGTGATCGGGACCTCGACCAGGTTCATGGCGGGGGAGCCGATGAAGCCGGCGACGAAGAGGTTCGCCGGGCGGTCGTACATGTTGCGCGGGGTGTCGACCTGCTGGAGCAGACCGTCCTTCAGCACGGCCACGCGGTCGCCCATGGTCATGGCCTCGACCTGGTCGTGGGTGACGTAGACCGTGGTGATGCCGAGGTCGCGCTGGAGGGCGGCGATCTGGGTGCGGGTGGAGACGCGGAGCTTGGCGTCCAGGTTCGACAGCGGCTCGTCCATGAGGAAGACCTGCGGCTTGCGCACGATGGCGCGGCCCATGGCGACGCGCTGGCGCTGGCCGCCGGAGAGCGCCTTCGGCTTCCGGTCCAGGTACTGGGTGAGGTCGAGCATCTTCGCCGCGTCCTCCACCTTCTTGCGGATGGTGGCCTTGTCCTCGCCGGCGATCTTGAGCGCGAAGCCCATGTTGTCGGCGACGGTCATGTGCGGGTAGAGCGCGTAGTTCTGGAACACCATCGCGATGTCCCGGTCCTTGGGCGGCAGGTGCGTGACGTCGCGGTCGCCGATGCGGATGGAGCCGCCGTTGACGTCCTCCAGGCCGGCGAGCATGCGCAGCGAAGTGGACTTGCCGCAGCCGGAGGGGCCGACGAGGACGAGGAACTCGCCGTCCTCGATCTCCAGCTCCAGCTGGTCGACGGCGGGCTTGTCGCCGCCGGGGTACAGACGTGTCGCCTTGTCGAAGGTGACAGAAGCCATGGTGGTGAATCCCTTCTACCGGCAGGAACGTGCCGGACGATCCGAGTGGAAGGTCTAGTCCAGTTGACCGGACTGCGCCCGACGCTACCTGCCCGGACGCCTTCTGTCAGCACCCGGGAATCCCCGATCGCGAACTCCGAACGGGCGGCGGCCGTTCGCGTGGACTTCCGGAGGGTCCGAACCGGGGTGCGACACCTCGCGGGACGGAGGCGATACCTCTGGGTGCGTCCTGGGGGCGCCTCCCGTGCGGAGAAGCGCCGGCCCGGCTTGGCACCGAGAGGGAGAAGCGAATGAAGAATCGTCTCGTAGTCATCGGATCCGCGGTTGCGGCGAGCGTCGGCCTGTGCATGGCGGTCGCGCCCGCCGCCGTGGCCCAGCCGCTGAAGGTGACCGTGGCCTGCGGTGACGTCGCGGCGCTCCTCACCGCTGTCGGCGACGCGAACGCGAACGCCGACGGCGGCACGATCACGCTGGCCAAGAACTGCGCCTACCGTTTCACGGCCGAGGACGCAATCGGTTCGGGCAACGCCCTGCCGGCCATCACCGGCAAGGTCAAGATCATCGGACACGACTCGACGCTGATCCGCTCCGTACGCGATGGCCTGCCCCACTTCCGGATCCTCAAGGTGAACGAGGGCGGTGAGCTCCTCCTGAAGGGGACCACCGTGACCGGCGGCCACACCGACGGGGACGGGGCCGGCATCGCCAACGAGGGCACCCTGCGCCTGGAGGACAGCAAGGTCGCCGGCAACCAGGCGGCCGGGGACGGCGGGGGCATCTCCAACGAGGGCGGCAACGTCACGCTCATCGACAGCGAGGTCCTGACCAACGTGGTCACGTCCACGTCGGACGAGCCCGGCGACGGCGGCGGCATCAGCAACAACGCGACCGGCACCCTCACGCTCAAGAAGTCCGTGGTGGCGGGCAACACGGCCGACGAGGACGGCGGCGGCATCCAGAACCAGGGCACGCTCTCCGTCGAGCACAGCCTCATCACGAACAACGAGGCGCGCGACGATGACGGCGGCGCCATCAACAACCTCGGCACCGCGACGATCAAGAAGAGCAAGCTCGTCGAGAACTGGGCGGGCCTTGACGGGGGCGCCATCAACAACGGCTCGGACGGGACGCTGGAGGCCTGGGAGACCGAGTTCGCGGAGAACAAGGCGGGCAAGGACGGCGGGGCGATCAACAACGAGGGCACCGCGACGCTGAAGAAGAGCAAGGTCGAGTCGAACCAGGCCGGCAATGACGGCGGCGGCATCAACAACGAGGAGGAGGCGGGGGGTGACGCCACCCAGCTGACGCTTGAGCACGCGACGGTCGCGTACAACCGCGCCGCGGGCGTGGGCGGCGGTATCAACAACTTCACCGGCGCCGTCGTGACCCTCAAGAACAGCAAGATCATCAAGAACCTCCCCACGAACTGCGAGGGCACGGTGCCCGGCTGCTCCTGACCCTTCCGGTGCGGTGCCCGCGGCCAATGTGATGGCTTGGGGAAGAGCGGCCTGTGTAGAGTGATGGCGGCCCTGCCTCCTTAGCTCAGCTGGCCAGAGCACCGCTCTTGTAAAGCGGGGGTCGTCGGTTCGAACCCGACAGGGGGCTCTGTCGCCGAAGGCCCCGGACCGTCCAGGTCCGGGGCCGTTCGCATGCGCGGCCCGGGGATCAGTGGCGGCCCGAGACGCGGTCGGCGAGCCGGGCCAGCGGTGTGGTCGTCGGTCGGTGGCTGGCGGTTTCGCGGCGGTCCGCCTCGCGGTAGGCGGCGTACAGGGCCTGCACGCCGAGCCAGCGGAAGGGCTCCGGCTCCCAGCGGCGCACGCGGTGGCCCACCCACGGAAGGGCGGTCAGCTCGGTGGAGTCCTCCAGGACGAGGTCGCGCAGGGTGCGGGCGGCCAGGTTGGCGGTGGCCACGCCCGAGCCGACGTAGCCGCCCGCCCAGCCGAGGCCCGTGGTGCGGTCCAGGGTCACGGTGGCGCACCAGTCGCGCGGGACGCCGAGGACACCGGACCAGGCGTGGGTGATCTCCGTACCGGTGAGCTGCGGGAAGAAGGAGAAGAGCAGCTCGCGCAGGGAGTCGATGGTGGCAGGCTGGGTGCGTCCGTCGTTGTCGGTGCGGGAGCCGAAGCGGTACGGGACCCCGCGCCCGCCGATCGCGATGCGGCCGTCGGCGGTGCGCTGGGCGTACATGTAGGCGTGGGCCATGTCGCCGAGGACCGCGGAGTCGGACCAGCCCAGTTGCTCCCAGGCCGAGGCGGGGAGCGGGGCCGTGACGATCATCGAGGAGTTCATCGGGAGCCACGCGCGCTTGTGGCCCTTGAGGGCGGCGGTGAAGCCCTCCGTGCAGCGCAGGACGTGGGGGGCGCGGACCGTGCCGTACGGGGTGACGGCCTTCCCGGGGGCGATCTCCGTGACCGGGGTGGACTCGTGGATGACGACGCCGAGGCGCTCACAGGCCGCGGCCAGGCCCTTGACCAGCTTCAGGGGGTGGATGCGGGCGCCGTGGGGGCTCCAGCTGGAGCCGACGGCGTCGGCGATGTCGATACGGGTGCGGGTGGCGGCCGCGTCGTAGAGCTCGCGGTCGCTCTCGCCGAAGGCGACCTCGGCGGCGTGGAAGGCCTTGAGGCGGGTGAGCTGGGCGGGGGTGCGGGCCACCTCGAGGACGCCGCCGCGGTGGATGTCGGCGTCGATGCCCTCCTTGGCGGCGGTGTCGATGACCTCGGTGACGGTGTCGTTCATGGCCCGCTGGAGGCGGCGGGCGGCCTCGGGGCCGTGGAGCCGGGCGTAGCGGTCGCGGCCGGCGATGCCGTTGTAGAGCCAGCCGCCGTTCCGGCCGGAGGCCCCGTAGCCGCAGAACTTCTGCTCCAGGACGGTGACGCGGAGGTCGGGGGCGGACCGCTTGAGGTAGTTGGCGGTCCACAGGCCGGTGTAGCCGCCGCCCACGATGACGACATCGGCCGTGGCGTGGGCGGTGAGGGGCGCGCGGGGTGGCGTGGCCGGGGCGGTGCGGTCGGTCGCGTACCAGAAGGAAATGCCGCCGTTGATCGTCATGGGGGAGTTGGTACACCGCGTTCCGGAGGGGTGTCCAGGTGCGGGATGCCGGGTTTCGGGGCGGGAATCAAGGCCTTTTGGCTGATGCGGCGGGGGCGGCGGGTTCCTAGGGTGGGGCGGGGATTTTGTTCGGTTTTTGGATGAGAGGTGCGGATTCGTGGTGCGTGGACGCAGGGCAGGGCGAGTCGTGGCGGCGGTTGCGGCGGCCGCGCTGCTGGGCGGGGCGGTGGCCGGCTGCGGCGGCGGGGACCAGGGTCGGGCGGCCGCCTCCGCCGTGGTGCGGACGAGCCCGATCTCGGACGTGCTGGCCAGGCTGCCCGCGAAGGTGGACGGCGCGAAGGTCGTCGTCGGCAGTCCGGACGCGCCCCGCACCGCACAGGTGCTGGTGGATCCGCGGTGCGGCTACTGCGCCCGCTTCGAGGCGGCGGGCGGCGAGGCGCTGCTGAAGCTGGCGGCGGACGGGAAGGTGAAGGTGGAGTACCTGCTGGCCTCCTTCCTGGACCGGGGCGGGGCGAGCGGTTCGGTGAAGGCGGTGAACGCGCTGCGGGCGTCGGTGGACGCGGGGAAGTTCGCCGAGTACCAGGCGGCGGTGTTCGCGAGCCAGCCGCAGGGGAAGTTCACGGACGAGCTGCTGCTGAAGATCGCGGACAAGGTGCCGGGGCTGCGGGGGCCGGCCTTCGACAGGGCGGTCGCGGAGACGACGTACAAGGGGTGGGTCGACGAAGCCGAGAAGGCGTTCGAGGCGACGGGCGCCCAGGGCACGCCGACGGTGCTGGTGGACGGGCAGGCCGTGGGGGCGAAAGACGGGTCGCTGTTCGACGCGAAGGCCTTCACGGCGACCCTGGCCGGGGTGGGGATCGGCGCGGCGGCGTAGTCCCGCGGCTCCGCCCCGGACCCCGCGCCTCGAACGCCGGCGGGGCCGGATGTGGCCGACCTGCGCTCGCAGGTGCGCCGACGGCCGTGATTTCGCGGCCGTTTAGGGTGCGGGCATGATCCGTAGTGCTGACATCACCGACGTCCCCGTCATCCACGCGATGATCCGCGAGCTCGCGGAGTACGAGAAGGCGCCCCACGAGGCGCGCGCGACCGAAGAGCAGCTGCGGGAGGCGCTGTTCGGGGAGCGCCCGGCGGTGTTCGCACACGTCGCGCAGACGCCGGACGGGGAAGTCGTCGGCTTCTCGGTGTGGTTCCTCTCCTTCTCGACGTGGCGCGGGGCGCACGGGATCTACCTGGAGGACCTGTACGTACGGCCGGGCGTGCGCGGGGGCGGCTACGGGAAGGCGCTGCTGGCGGAGCTGGCACGGACGTGCGTGGAGCGGGGCTACGAGCGGCTGGAGTGGTCGGTCCTCGACTGGAATGTGTCTGCCATCGACTTCTATCGATCAGTCGGAGCGGTGCCAATGGACGAGTGGACCGTGAACCGCCTGACGGACGACGCGCTGCGCAAGCTGGGCGGGGCGCAGTAGCCGCGGACGCCCGCCCAGGACCGTGAGGAGAGGGCACCGGGCGGGTGAGCGGGATGGCTACCCGACGGCCGGGACCGGGTGCTCCGGGGAGTCGAGCCAGGCCCAGGTGGCTCCGTCCGGGGTGACCGTGAGTCCGAACCGCTCGAACCCCGGCCGGCCCTGGCCGTCCCACCACGCGTGGGCTGCCATGAGTTCGCCCCAGAGTTCCCGGGGCCCGGACTGGTAGACCTCGGACTCCTCCGCGCCGGGTACGAAGTCGATCGATGCCCAGGAAGTGATCCGGGTGTCCCGGAGCCAGAGCGTGTAGCGCCCGCCGTCGAGTTTCTCCGGGTACGGGAACATGCCGTCCGTTTGGAGCCCGATGGCGAACATGGGGAGCCAGTCGGCCACCGGCGTGCGCGGGGGTCAGGCCGGGACTCGGGGGAAGCGGGACTGGAGCATCCAGATGGCGGGGTTGTCGGCCAGGCCGTCGTGCATGTCGACCAGGTCGGCGATGAGGTCGTGCAGGAAGTCCCGCGCCTCGCGGCGCAGCAGCCGGTGGCTGAAGGTCAGCGGGTCCTCCTCCGCCGGCATCCAGTCGGCCTCGATGTCCACCCACCCGAAGCGCCGCTCGAAGAGCATCCGGTCCGTGGACTCGGTGAAGTCGAGCTCGGCGTACTGCCGGTTGGCGGAGCGGCTGCCGCGCGGGTCCTGGTCGAGCTGCTCGACGATGTCGCACAGGGCCCAGGCGAAGTCCAGTACGGGGACCCATCCCCAGGCTGTGGACACTTCCCGGTCCTTGGCGGTGTCCGCGAGGTAGACGTCCCCGCAGAACAGGTCGTGGCGCAGGGAGTGGACGTCCGCCGCGCGGTAGTCGGTCTGCGGGGGGTCGGGGAAGCGCCGGGAGAGGGAGTAGCCGATGTCGAGCACGTAGCCGATGGTGTCACGGGCCGCGGAGGGGTGCCGACCCCGACGGTCCCCCTGCGCGTCAGGAAGGCAGGAGGCGTTGTTCCTTCGCCACCGAGACTGCGCCCGCGCGCGTGTCGACGCCGAGCTTGTCGTAGATGCGGCCCAGGTGGGTCTTGACGGTGGCCTCGCTGATGAACAGGGCACGGGCGATGTCCCGGTTGCCGAGGCCGCGGGCCAGCTGGCCGAGGATGTCCAGTTCGCGGTCGGTCAGGGTGGGGCGGGTGCCGCGCATGTGGGCCATGACGCGGCTGGCCACCGGCGCGGAGAGGGTGGTGCGGCCCTGCGCGGCGGAGTGGATCGCGGCGAAGAGCTCCTCGGGGCGCTCCGCCTTCAGGAGGTAGCCGGTGGCGCCCGCGCCGATGGCCCGGGTGATGTCCGCGTCCGTGTCGTAGGTGGTCAGGACCAGGACGTGCGGGGGGTTCGGGGCGGAGGTGATGCGGCGGGTGGCCTCGACGCCGTCGATGCCCTCGCCCAGCTGGAGGTCCATCAGGACCACGTCGGGGCGCAGCTTGGCCGCCAGTGCGACGGCCTCCTCGCCGCTGCCCGCCTCGCCGAGCACCTCGATGTCCGGCTCGCTGCCGAGGAGGGCGAGGAGCCCGGCGCGGACCACCACGTGGTCGTCGCAGAGGAGGATCGTCGTCATGGGGCCGGCTCCAGGGGGATGGCCGCGGAGAGGACCGTGCCCTCGCCCGGCGTGGATTCGATGGTCAGGGTGCCGCCCAGCTGGCGGATGCGGGCGCGCATCGCGGGGAGGCCGTGTCCGCGTTCTGCGGTGGTGGCGCGGGGCTCCGTGAAGCCGTGGCCGTCGTCGGCGATGTCCAGGACCACCTGGTCGCCCAGGAAGCTCAGGGTGAGTGCGGCCGTACGGGCGCCGGAGTGTTCGCGGACGTTGGCCAGCGCGCCCTGGGCTATGCGCAGCAGGGCGGACTGCACGCGGTCCGGGAGCGGGGCCGGGCTGCCTTCGAGGTGGAAGCGGACGTCGATGTCCGGGCCGGCGTCCAGGGCGCGCAGGGCGTCGGCGAGGCCGGCGCCGCCGGCGAGCTCGGCCGGGGCCAGGTCGTGGACGAGCCGGCGGGCCTCGGCCAGGCCGCGGGCCGCGATGCCGGTGGCCGTACGGACGTGCGCGCGGGCGGTGGCCGGGTCCGTGTCCCAGGTGCGGTCCGCGGCCTGGAGCAGCATCTGCTGGCTGGACAGGTTCTGGGCGAGGGTGTCGTGGATCTCCATGGAGAGGCGTTGGCGTTCGGCGAGGGTGCCTTCGCGGCGTTCGGTGGCCGCCAGTTCGCGGCGGGTGCGGATCAGGTCGTCGATGAGTGCGCGCTGGGCCTGCGCCTGGCGCTCCATGTGGACGAAGACGGCGGTGGCGAGGGCGGCGATGGCGGGCGGGGCGAGGAGGAGGTTCGGGTCGAAGGCGGTGGCGAGCTGGAGCTGGGCGATGACGACGAAGACGGTGAGCAGGGCGACGAGGACGATCGCGGCGCGGGGGCGCAGGGTGCGCAGGGCGGTGAAGAAGAGGGGGACGGCGCACCAGGCGAAGCTGGGGGCCAGGACGACGAGGACCACCCAGGTGGCGACGACCAGGCCGAGCCACAGGAGGCGGCCGGGGGGCTGGCGGGTGGTACCCGCGGTGCCGGGCTGCTGGGCGGCGCCGACGGCGGGGCCGAGTACGTAGAGCAGGGCCAGGGCGATGCTGAGGGCGATGACCCAGGGGGTGCGGGGTTCGCCGGGGTGGCGCAGGAGGAAGCGGGCCACCGAGGCGCCGAGGAGGAGGAAGAACGCCGTGTGCATGACGGTGGCCAGGGTGCGGGTGTTCGGGTTCCGCGGCGGGGGTGGCTGCGGGGCGGGGCTCACGGCTGCTCCTGGGGTGTGCGGCGTGGTTCCATCTTGCCGGGTGGGCGTCGCGGCTGCGGCGCCGCTTCCTGGGGCTCCGCCCCAGGCCCCGCGCCTCAAACGCCGGCGGCGCTGGATTTGGCCCGTCTGGGTGGGTGGGTGCGGGTGCAAGACCGGGGTTCCGCCCCGGCCCCCGCGCCTCAGGCGCTGGCGGGGTCCGGCTGGCGCCGGCGGGGCTGGAAGGTGTGACCAGCCAATATCGCGGTGGGCGCGGTGCGCATCGACCGATCGGATGACCCGGGGGTCAACCGGTGCGGTCGGTGGTCGGAGCCGGTACGGGGACGGGGCGGAGGGGGGATGCGGGACAGGCTTGGAGCAGTGAAGGAGCCGGGTCGGTGCCAGTGCCGCCGCACCGGTATCGGCACTCGTACTCGTACTCGTACTCGTACTCGTACTCGTACGTGCGTCCCGACCGTCCGCAGTCGTTCTCAGGAGCAGAGATGAACACCCGCACCCGCGTTCTCACCGGTACCGCCCTCGCCCTCGCGCTCGGCGCCGGGACCTTCGGCGCCGTCAGCGCCACCGCCGCCCCGGCCTCCGCGCCGGCCGCCGCCGTCGCGAAGAAGGACGGCGAGACGAACGACAAGAACTTCACCACCACGAAGCACCTCACCATCGAGGCCGCCACCCGCGCCGCCCAGGCCTCGCTGGAGGCCGCGCAGAAGGAGAACCAGAAGGTGACGGTCGCCGTCGTGGACCGCAACGGCAACACCATCGTCACCCTGCGCGGCGACGGCGCGGGCCCGCAGTCCTACGAGTCGGCGCAGCGCAAGGCCTTCACCGCCGTGTCCTGGAACGCCCCGACCTCGGTGCTCGCGGGCCGCCTCGCCCAGAGCCCGAACCTGAAGGACATCCCCGGCACCCTCTTCCTCGGCGGCGGCACCCCGGTCCAGGCGGACGGCGCCCCGGTCGCGGGCATCGGCGTCGCCGGCGCCCCGAGCGGCGACCTGGACGAGAAGTTCGCCAAGGCCGGCGTGGACGCGCTCGCCAAGTAGTCCGCGGCACCGCTCCGCATAGGATCGAGCGCGTGGAACAACGCGCGTTCTCCCGCCTGGCCGTCTCTGCCGCCGCCGCCCTGCTCGCCCTCACCACGGCCTGTACGGGCGGCACGGTGCAGGGGCGGCCCGGTGCGTCGGGGCTGCGCGATCCGTACTTCCCCAAGGCCGGCAACGGCGGCTACCGGGTCGACCACTACGCGCTGGACCTGGACTACGACCCCGCCGACGGGCAGCTGCACGGCACGGCCGTCATCACCGCCCGCGCCGAGCAGGGGCTCAGCTCCTTCAACCTCGACTTCAGCGGCCTGAAGGTCGAGGAAGTGACCGTGCAGGGCGCCGGGGCCCGCTACAACCGGACCGGCAACGAGCTGACGGTCCGTCCGGCCGAGGACCTGAAGAAGGGCGAGGTCTTCGTCACGGAGGTGGACTACGCGGGGAAGCCGAAGACCCTCGTGGATCCGGACCAGTCCAAGGAAGGCTGGATCACCACGGGGAAGGACGGCGCGGTCGGCGTCGGCGAGCCGGTCGGGTCGATGACCTGGTTCCCCGGCAACCACCACCCCAGCGACAAGGCCGCGTACGACATCACGATCACCGTGCCCAAGGGCTACGAGGCCGTGTCCAACGGCGAGTTGCGTACCCGGACCGACCTCGCGGACGGGCGGACGGAGTTCGCCTGGCACAGCCCGGAGCCGATGGCGAGCTACCTGGCGACGGCCGTCATCGGCAGGTACAAGGTGACGACGGGGCGCACCCCGTCCGGGGTGGCCCTGTACACGGCGGTGGCGCCCGGGGAGGCCGCGGCGAGCGCGGCCCCGCTCGCGCGGCTGCCGGAGATGGTGGAGTGGGGGAGCGGCCGCTTCGGCCCGTACCCCTTCGGTACGGCGGGCGCCGTCGTGCTGCCCGCCGGGACCCTCGCGTACGCGCTGGAGACGCAGACCAAGCCCGTCTTCTCCGGGGCGCCGGAGGAGGACGAGCTGGTCCTGCACGAGCTCGCCCACCAGTGGTTCGGGAACTCGGTGTCGCCGAAGTCCTGGAAGGACATGTGGCTGAACGAGGGCTTCGCCGTCTACGCAGAGTGGCTGTGGGCCGAGGACCACGGCGGCCCCACGGCCCAGCAGCACTTCGACGCCTTCCTGGCCGGCGACACCGAGGTGGACGACCACGCCGACTCCGACTGGGACGCCTTCCCGCCGGCCGACCCGCCCGGCCCCGAGGACATCTCCGGGAACCCGGTCTACTACCGCGGCGCGATGGTGCTGCACCGCGTCCGCCAGGAGGTCGGCGACGAGAAGTTCTTCGCCCTGCTGCGGGGCTGGGCCGCCGACCACCGGCACGCCAACGCGAGTACGGCCGACTTCACCGCCTACGCCCAGGAGAAGACCGGGCACGACCTGAGGAAGGTCTGGGACGTCTGGCTGTACGGCAAGGCCCGCCCGCGCTGAGGGCCCGCGTCGGTTCCTACGTCAGCGGCTTGCGCAACACCGTGCAGTCGCGGCCCCGTTCGCGGTCCTTGGCCTGGCGCAGCGGGGCGTAGCCCTGGGACTGCCAGAAGGCGAGGGCCTTGGGGTTGTTGTCGAGCACGGCGATCCGTACTCCGGTGCGGCCGGCGGCGCGGAAGCGGTCCTCGACCAGGCCGGTCACGGCGCGGCCGTAGCCCTCGCGGTGCGCGGTGGCGTCGATGAGCAGCAGGCCGATCCACGGGTCCGGGTCCTCGGAGGCCGGGTCCGGGTGGTGGGCGAGGGTGGCGGCCATGCCGACGAGGCGGCCGGCGGAGCGGGCGAGGAGGACCTCGGCGCCGTCGTGGGCGAGTTCGTCGGCGAGGGAGCCCGCGACCTGTTCGACCGTGATGCGGTCCGGGTCGGGGAAGTCGCCGCTGAGTTCGAAGAAGGCGTGGTTCGTCGCGTACAGGGCGGCGATCTCGGTCAGGACCGGGCCGGGCAGGGCGCCGTCCACGGGGACCAGCGGTTGAAGAATCACCTGGTGAACGGTAGCGAAGCCCCCTCCCTGAACGGTGGGAGGGGGCTCGCCCCGCGAAATTTTCAGCCGCGGACGGTTCAGCCGCGGACGGTTCAGACGTTGACGCCGAAGTCCTGCGCGATGCCGGTGAGGCCGGAGGCGTAGCCCTGGCCGACGGCGCGGAACTTCCACTCGGCGCCGTTGCGGTAGAGCTCGCCGAAGACCATGGCGGTCTCGGTCGCCGCGTCCTCGGAGAGGTCGTAGCGGGCGATCTCGGCGCCGCCGGCCTGGTTCACGACGCGGATGTACGCGTTGCGGACCTGGCCGAAGTTCTGGCTGCGGGACACGGCGTCGTAGATGGAGACCGGGAAGACGATCTTGTCCACGTCGGCCGGCAGGCCGGCGAGGTTGACGTTGATGGCCTCGTCGTCGCCGGCGCCCTCGCCGGTGCGGTTGTCACCGGTGTGGACGATGGTCTGGTCCGGGGTGGACTTGTTGTTGAAGAAGACGAAGTGGCCGTCGGAGACGACCTTGCCCATCGTGTTCACGGCGATGGCCGAGGCGTCGAGGTCGAAGTCGACACCGGTGGTCGTCCGGACGTCCCAGCCGAGGCCGACCGTGACGGCAGCGAGGCCCGGGGCCTCCTTCGTGAGCGAGACGTTGCCGCCCTTGGACAGGCTGACAGCCATGGGAATGTCCCTTTCCTCATCCAACATGCACGTACAGGCGGTCAAACTACCGCTGCCCCCTATAACGCGACGAGGGGGCGGTCGGGTTCCCCTGTGAAATGCGGGTGACGGGGCGGGGGCGGGGGCGGATCATAGGGGCATGCCTGGTCCCTATGTCATCCGCGGTTCGGTCGTGCTCCCCGAGGGCGAGCTCGCCTGGCGTTTTTCGCGGTCCTCCGGGCCGGGCGGGCAGCACGTGAACACCTCGGACTCGCGCGTGGAGCTGCTGTTCGACCTGGGGGCGACGAAGGCGCTGCCCGAGGTGTGGAAGGAGCGGGCGCTGGAGCGGTTGGCGTCCCGGCTGGTGGACGGGGTGGTGACCGTACGGGCCTCCGAGCACCGGTCGCAGTTCCGCAACCGGGAGATGGCGCTGGTGCGGATGGCTTCGCTGCTGGCGGAGGCGACGGCGCCGCCGCCGAAGCCGCGGCGGGCGACGAAGATTCCGCGGGGGATCAACGAGCGGAGGCTCCGCGAGAAGAAGGCCCGGGCGGAGACGAAGCGGGGCCGTACCGGCAGGGATTGGTAGCCCCCGGACGTCACGCCCCCAAGTGCCGGTAGCGGCCGCGGAAGTAGGTCAGGGGGTGGGCTTCCGGGTGGGGCTGGGCGGCCGTCAGGACGCGGCCGATGACCAGGGTGTGGTCGCCCGCCTCGACGCGGTTCTCCGTACGGCATTCCAGGGTGGCCAGGGCGCCGGTCAGCAGGGGGGCGCCGGAGGCCTCACCGCGTACGTACGGCACGTCCGCGAAGAGCAGCCGGTCGCTGATGCGGCCCTTCATCGCGAAGCGGCCGGCGATCTGCAGTTGCTGATCGGAGAGGACCGAGACCGCCCACAGCGGCTGTTCGGCCAGCAGGTCGTCCATGCGGGAGCCCTCGCGCAGGCTCACCAGCACCAGGGGCGGGTCCAGGGACACGGACATGAAGGCGGTCGCCGTCATGCCGACGTCCTCGCCGCGCGGGCCGCCGGCCGTCAGCGGGGGCTCGTGTGCGGTGATCAGGCACACGCCCGCCGCCAGCCGGGACATGGCCGCCCGGAACTCGTCGTTGCTCACTCCTCCAGCATGGGGGTTCAGGTGGGTCGGGGCGGGTACGGGGGTCGTCTTCAGCACGTTGAAACGCTAATCTCGCCCTCCCGCGCGGCACATCGGGCCATGGTCCGAGTCGCGCCCCCGCCCCTCGGCCTAGGCCCGGGCGTATCGTTTGCTCGCGGGAATGGGAGGGAGCGCTCCCAGGTGGTCCGCGGCGCAGAGAGCGTCGTTATTCATCTCATGTGACTTAAGTCACAGAGGGCAAGATTTGTTGACCCTGTGTACCTGCCGCACAGCTCACTGTGATTCAGTGGACGGGACACCGCAACGAAACGCCGATGACAAACCTGGAGTTGCTGTCGAGGTCTCGGGGAGAGCGAGCAATGGAGACCGAGTCGGAGCCGTACGTCCGTCTTGCGACCCTGCGGCAGCTGCACCGGGTGGTGGCCGACCTCAATACGGCCAGGAGCCTGGCGGACACTCTGCAGACCGTCGTGGACGGCATCGTCGTGGGCCTCGGCTACGAACTCGCCTGTGTCAACCTCGTACGCCCGGACGGTGATCTCGTCGTCGCCGCCTTCGCCGGCGACCCCGCCGCCGAGGCTCTCATCACCGGCCGCGTCGGCTCCCGCACCTCCTGGGAACGCCGCCTGACGATGGGTGAGAACTGGGACGGGCTCCGCTTCATCCCGCACACCGAGGGATGGGTCCTCATGGAGGACGACGTCCCCCAGTGGCACACGGAAGGCCCCGAACCGCGCTTCGAGGACGAGTGGCACCCCGAGGACCGGCTCTACGCACCCATGTATGCGTCCGGCGGGGAACTTCTGGGTGTCATTTCGGTGGACAGACCGCGCAACGGGCGCCGGCCCGGTGCCTGGGGCCGCGAAGCGCTCCAGATGTACGCCTTCCAGGCGGCGATTGCGATCAGCAACGCGAGGCTCCGCGCGAACATGCAGCGGGCCCTGGTCCGGCTGGAGCGCGAGCAGCAGGCACTGCGCGCGAGTGAAGAGTCGTTCCGGCAGGCCTTCGAGTACGCGCCCAGCGGCATGGCCATCGCCGAGATGGGCGGGGACCAGCACGGACGGCTGCTGCGGACCAACGACGCGCTGTGCCGGCTGCTGGGCCGCCCGGCCTCCGTACTGCGCCGCTACTCCTTCTCCGACCTGGTCCACCCCGAGGACATCGGGACGCTGTTGCGGACCTCCGCCGAGGGCGGCCGGGCCGAGCTGCGCCTCGGGCGGCGCGACGGTACGTATGTATGGGTCTCGCTGCGCAATTCCGTGGTCGCGGACGCCGCCGACGGCCCGCGGTTCCTCCTCACGCACGTCGAGGACATCGAGGAGCGCAAGCGGCACGAGCTCCAGCTCGCCCACCGGGCCAGCCACGACTCGCTGACCGGCCTGCCCAACAGCGCCGAGCTGCGCGCGCGGCTCGGGGCGCGGCTGTGCCGCAGGCCGCAGTCCGTACGGGCCACCGCGGTCGAGGCCCTGGACGCGGCCTTCGAGGGCCGTGAGGGCCACGTGGTGTACGACGGGCACGAGGTGCGGGGAGGGGCGGGTGGTGCCGGCGAGCACGGCTTTCAACCCGACCTCCACCCCGACGGTCCCGACCGGCAGGGCGCGGGCGCGGTCGTGCCCGGGGCCGACCCCTTCGCCTTCCCGGGGGCGCCGGCGGCCCGCGCGGACGGCCCGTACGACCACCACGTGCACACCGTGGCGCCCGCGACCGACATCGACGACGGGACGAAGGGGCTCGCGGTGCTCTTCTGCGACCTCGACGGCTTCAAGTCGATCAACGACCGGTTCGGGCACCACACGGGTGACGCGGTCCTGATCGAGGTGGCCCGGCGGCTCACGACGGGCGTCAGGGACGGTGACACCGTCGCCCGGCTGGGTGGTGACGAGTTCGTCGTCCTTGCCGACGGGCTGGGCGCCGCGGACGCCGCCGACCTCGCCGTCCGGCTGCGCAACGCGATCATCCCGCCGATCCGCGTGGACGGCCGCGCGGTCCGTGTCGGGGCCAGTTTCGGCATCGGCTGGGCCAGCTGCGGCATGTCGGCGGACGAGGTCCTGCGCTCGGCCGACCAGCGCATGTACATCGAGAAGAGGTCCCGTTCGAAGGCGCACCGCCGCGCCGGGTGAGGCGATCGGCCGCCCGTGGGCGCACGTGTTCGGGGTAGGCTCCCGGGGGTCGAAAGGAGTGACCTGCGATGACGACGCCCGCGAACAACGGCCCGCACGGTGGGGCGAGCAAGCCCGAGGACGATGATCCGTTCGGGTACCTCTACGCGGACGGCCAGGCCGCCGGAGCCACCCCGCCTGGTCAGGGCGGCGGATACGGCTACCCCGGTCCGGCGGCAGGCGGCCAGCCGGGCGTGCAGCCCGGTGTCCCCCGTACCTCCCACCACCAGGTCCGTACGGTCGGCGAGCGCAGGAACGCCGGCGGCCAGCGCGGCCAGGTGCCCGTGCAGCAGCCGCCCTACCAGGCCCAGTACCAGGCCCCCGAGGCGCTCCAGGCGGGCGGCTACGGCGTTCCGCCGCAGCAGCAGCCCCCGCAGCACCAGACGCAGACGATCAGCCACTCCGGCGGCCACGGCGGCGGTGGCGGGTCCAGCCGCAGGGGCCTGCTCATCGCGGCCGTCGCGGTGGTCGGCGCGGTCGTGATCGGCATCGGCGCCGCCCTGGCCTTCGGCGACAAGGACAAGGACAAGAACGACAAGGCGGACGGCAGCAACCAGCAGTCGGCGGCCCCGCAGAACCCCTCGTCCCCGGCCCCGAGCGGCTCTCCCAAGCCGTCGCAGGCTCCGCTGCCCAAGGGTGAGGCGGCCGGCGCGGGCATGCTGCTGAGCGGCGGCGCGCAGGTGCAGAACACGGTGCAAGGTTCGAAGAGCTCGGACGGCCAGTACGTTGGCAACTTCAACCAGCCCGGTGCGGCGCTCACCTGGACGGTGGAGGTGCCGGAGGCGGGCGACTACACGCTGTTCGTCAACTACGCCGTTCCCGGCAAGGACGGCAAGGCGACCCTCACGGTCAACGGGCAGAGCCCGAACCAGTCGCTGAACCTGTCCAACTTCGCGAAGGCGGCGGACGGGGCGTGGGACAAGGGATGGACGCGCACCTACGCGTGGATCACCCTCAAGAAGGGCTCGAACGCGATGAAGATCTCGTGCGAGCCCGGCAACCAGTGCGATGCGATCTTCGGCCAGCTGGAGCTGGGCGCGGGGCACGTCAAGCGCTGACCTGGCCACGGCGGAGTGGGGCATCCGTCCATCGCCACGAAGTCGGGGTCCGACCCTACCCGCGCTCGCGGCGGAGTCGGACCCCGGCTTCACATCTGGTTCTAACCGCAGTGGACCCAGCCGCTGTTGCCGGTGTGCGTCTTGATCATGTAAGTGTCGTCGGGGCCGACCCAGGTGCCCGTGATGTCGCCGCGCACCCGGACGCAGCTGCCGGGGGCCTTCACGTAGACGGGGCCCGCGTACTGGGTGTACGCGCGCTGGCCGTCGACGTCGCTCTTGCCCGCGCCCTCCAGGATGACGGACATGCCGTCGGTGACGGCGAACTGAGAGTCGCGGCGCAGGATGGCGCAGTTCGTGCCCGTGGACGCGTTGTAGTACAGGAACAGCACGCCGGCCCCGGTGGCACGCTCGCTGTCGCCGAGCGGGTAGGCGTCCTGCTGGTAGTAGCCCGCACCGCAGGAGCCCCCCGAGATCGTCTGGGCCTGGGCGGGGACCGCGGCGAGCGTGGATACGGCCACCACCCCGGTGGTGACGGCAAGGAGGTTACGGAAGAATCGGCTCACGGGTCAGCCTCACAAGGGCGAAGATCATTTGAACTTGTTGATCTTAGATCGTCCTTACTCAGGGCTCGCGCACCCGATGGTTCGTCAGCACTGGTGCTTTAGCCTTGTGCTGACGGATGTTCAGCCCCGCTTTCGTCGGTGACGGACACGGCGAGCCGTACCTCGTCGTAGGTGCGGGGGTCGAACTCTCCCGCCGCCGGGGCCAGCACCGTGGCCGCCGAGAGGGCGACCGCGCGGGTCAGGCGGTCGGGCCAGTCCAGGCCCTCCGCCAGGGCCGACAGGAGGCCGGCCACGGCGGAGTCGCCGGCTCCGGTGGGGTTGCCCGACAGGGCGCGGGGCGGGGCCGCCTGCCAGGTGCCCTCGGGGGTGGCGGCCAGCAGGCCGGCCGGGCCGAGCGAGGTGACCACCGCGTGCGCGCCCCGGCGGCGGGCGTCGCGGGTGGCCGGCAGCGGCTCACGGGATCCGGTCAGCTCGGCCAGCTCGGCTGCGTTCGGCTTGATCATCTCGGGGCGGGCGGCGACCCCGCGGCGCAGGGCCTCGCCGCTGGTGTCCAGCAGGACCGGCACCCCGGCCGCGCGGGCGGCCCGTACGAGCGCCGCGTACGCGCCCACCGGCACGCCCGGCGGGAGGCTGCCGCACAGGGCCACCGCGTCCGCTCCGGCCAGCAGGGCCTCGTACCGGGCGAGGAACTGCGCCCACTCGGCGGGAGTGATCAGCGGGCCCGGCTCGTTGAACTGGGTGGTGTCGCCCGAGGTCTCGTCGACCACGGCCAGCGTGCGCCGCGTGCCGCCCGCGCAGGGCACCAGGGCGTCCACGACCTCCGGGGACCGCTGCGCCAGCAGCTCCCGTACGAGCTCGCCCGCCGGGCCGCCCGCGAAGCCGGTCGCCGTCACCTCGTGGCCGAGCGCGCCGAGCACGCGGGCGACGTTGATCCCCTTGCCGCCGGGCCGCTCGGCGACGGCGGAGACCCGGTGCGAGGCGTGCGGGAGCAGCCGCGGCACACGGTAGGTGACGTCGAGCGCGGTGTTGAGCGTCACGGTCAGGATCATGAAGGGCACCCCCGGGGTTGTTGCTGCCGGGATCATGCCAAACGGAGGGCGGTCGGCCCAGTCCTCCGGGCCGACCGCCCTCCTCCGTACAGCCGCTTGGCCGTCAGGAGCCCGACGCGGCGCTGGGGCTGACGATCCATTCGCCGCGCCGCATGACGCCCTTGAGGTCGAACTCGGCGTCCAGGACGACGAGGTCCGCGTACTTGCCGGGCTCCAGCGAGCCGATCTCGTCGTACAGGCCGATCAGCTTGGCCGGGTTGGCGGAGATCGCCTGGACCACGGACTCCACGGGCAGCTTGTCGACCGTCACCGACCGCTTGAAGGCGGTGTCCAGGGTCAGCGTCGAGCCGGCGATGGAGCCGCCCTCCACGAGCCGGGCCACGCCCTCCTTGACCTCGACCTCCAGCGGGCCGAGGTGGTAGGTCCCGTCGCCGAAGCCGGCCGCGTCCATCGCGTCGGTGATCAGCGCGACGCGGTGCGCGCCCGCGTGGTGGAAGGCCAGCTCCAGGGCGGCCGGGTGCAGGTGGGTGCCGTCGTTGATGAGCTCGACGGTGATCCGCTCGTCCTCCAGCAGGGCCGCGATGGGGCCCGGTTCGCGGTGGGCCAGGGGCGGCATCGCGTTGAAGAGGTGGGTGGCCACGGTCGCGCCCGCGTCGATGGCCGCGCGCGTCTGCTCGTACGTCGCGTCCGTGTGCCCGATCGCGGCGATGACCCCGTGCTCGGCCAGCAGCCGTACGGAGTCCAGGCCGCCCGGGAGCTCGGTGGCGAGGGTGAACATGCGGGCGGCGCCGTGGGCGGCGTCGACGAGCTTGCGGACCTCGGCCGGGTCGGGGTCGCGGAGCAGGTCCTCCTTGTGGGCGCCCTTGCGGCAGGCGTTGATGAACGGGCCCTCGAAGTGGATGCCCGCGATCTCGCCCTGCCGGGTCAGCTCGGCGAGCAGCCCGGCCCGCCGGGCCAGCTCGGCCAGGTCCCCGGTGACGGTGGAGGCGACGAGGGTGGTGGTCCCGTGCTCGCGGTGGGTCCGTACGCCCTTGAGGACCTCCTCGGCGGTGCCGGAGGTGAAGGAGGCCCCGCCGCCGCCGTGGTTGTGCATGTCCACGAAGCCGGGGACGATCCAGTGCCCGGTCAGGTCGACGACCCGCGCGCCCTCCTGGGCGCTGCCGGCGATCCGGTCGCCCGCGACGATGACCCGGCCGTTCGCGACGGTTCCGGTGGGCAGCACCACCCTGGCGCCGGAGAGAACAGTGCTGTGCGCGCTTCCGGACATCAGGCAGGTACCTCCGTGGCGAGTAGGTCCCAGGCGAGCAGCCCTGCGCCCAGGCATCCGGCGGTGTCCCCGAGGGCCGCCGGAACGATGTGGGGGAGCCGCTGGAACGTCACGCGCTCCTCCACGGCCGTCCGTAGTGGTGTGAACAAGGTTTCCCCCGCCTCGGCCAGCCCGCCACCGATGATCAGCGTGTGCGGGTCCAGCAGGGTGATCGCGGTGACCAGCCCGTCGGCGAGCGCGCCCACGGCGGCCAGCCACACGCCGCGGGCGCGCGCGTCGCCGGATTCGACGGCCTTGGCGCAGTCGGCGGCGTCGGCGTCGGGGTCGCCGGAGGCGGCCGCCCAGGCGCGGCTGACGGCGGAGGCGGAGGCGAGGGTCTCCAGGCAGCCGTGCTGGCCGCAGCCGCAGGCGGGGCCGCCGGGGCGGACCACGATGTGGCCGATCTCGCCCGCGTAGCCGTGGGCCCCGGCCTCGATGCGGCCGGCGATGCCGATGGCTCCGGCGATCCCGGTGCCGAGCGGGACGAAGAGGAAGCGGTCGGCGTCCCGGCCGGCGCCGATGCGGCCTTCGGCGAGTCCGCCCGTGCGCACGTCGTGGCCGAGGGCCACCGGGATGCCGCCGAGGCGGGCGCTGAGCAGCTCGCGCATCGGTACGTCGCGCCAGCCGAGGTTCGCCGCGTAGACGGCGATTCCGTTCTCGGCGTCGACGATGCCCGGCACGGCGACTCCGGCGGCCGAGGCGGCCCGCCCGAAGCGTTCCCGGCCGGTGTCGCGCAACTCGGCGGCGAAGTCCAGGATCGTCTCGACGACGGCGTCGGCGCCCCGCTCGCGGCCGGTGGCGCGCCGGGCCTCGTGCAGCAGGGTGCCGTCGGCGGCGACCAGGGCGGCCTTCATCCCGGTGCCGCCCACATCGAGGGCGATGACGTGTTTCACGGGTTTCACAGGGGACAGTCTCGCGTGCTCGGCGGGGAAAGGTCTAGTCCATTGGAGGGGATTGTTGAGCGGCCATACAAATTCGGGACCTCGGTCGGGATCCGGATGTGGAGCAGCCGCCAAAGTGGTGTAGACCTTACGTGGATCGTACGTACAAGAAGGGGTGGATCGAGAACTGTGGAGCGCCGTTACCTGCCGGGCCTGGCCGCGTCCTGCGCCGCGCTGAGCCTGATCGCGACGCTGACGGGCTGCGGAGCCCTCGGCGGACTCACCGGGCACAACGAGGTGACCCTGCGGGTCGTGGCGGCCGACTACGGGGACAATCCGCAGAACTCCTCGGAGAAGTACTGGAAGGGCCTCGCCGACGGCTTCGAGAAGGACAACCCCGGCGTGAAGGTCGAGGTCAGCGTCTACTCCTGGTCGGAGGTCGACGCCAAGGTCGCCGAGATGGTCAAGGCGGGCAAGGCCCCCGACATCGCGCAGATCGGCGCCTACGCCGACTACGCCGAGGCGGGCAAGCTGTACACGGCGGACGAGCTGCTCTCCGTCAAGACCGAGGCCGACTTCCTCGGGCCGCTCGCCGACGCGGGCAAGGTCAAGCGCGTCCAGTACGGGATGCCCTTCGTGGCCAGCACCCGGCTGCTCTTCTACAACGAGAAGCTGCTGAGCGACGCCGGGGTCATCCCCAAGGACTCCAAGGCGGGCTGGCAGCCCAAGAGCTGGGCGGAGCTGGAGGCGGCCGCCAAGAAGCTCAAGGGCGCGGGCGTCCAGACCCCCTTCGCGCTGCCGCTGGGCCGCGAGGAGGCGCAGGCCGAGACGATGATGTGGATGCTCGCGGGCGGTGGCGGCTACACCGACAACGAGGAGCAGTACGCGATCGACTCCGCCGAGAACGTCAAGACGCTGGAGTTCCTGCGCGACAAGATGGTCGCGCAGGGGCTGACGGGGCCGGTCGAACCGGCGAAGCTCGACCGGCAGGCCGCCTTCGACGCCTTCACACGGGGCGAGGTCGGCATGCTCAACGGCCACCCGACGCTGCTCAAGCAGGCGGCCGGGAAGGGCGTCAGGTTCGGCATGGTGACCATGCCGACCGCCGACGGCGGCGAGCACTCGGCGATGGGCGTCGCGGACTGGGTGATGGCCTTCAAGACCGGCCACCGCAAGGAGTCCGGGAAGTTCCTCGACCGGCTCTTCGAGACGAAGAACGTGACGGCCTTCACCAACACGTACGACCTGCTGCCCGCGACCACCAGCGGCTACCGGGCCATGGCGAACGGGACGGCGGGCTCCGCGCCGCAGCTGAAAACCTTCCTGGACGCGCTGCCGACCTCGAAGCTGTACCCGGTGGGCAAGAAGTCCTGGGCGGGCGTCAGCGAGGACATCAAGCAGAACATCGGCAAGAGCGTGCAGCCGGGCGGGCAGCCCGAGCGGGTGCTCGGGGACATCGCGGCGGCGGCGCGGGCGGCGGATCCGCGCTGACGGCGCGGGGGTGACCTCCGTATCGTCGTAGGGGTTGGGTGAGGTCGGATGCGACCGGAACATCCCAATTCCACACGTTCGGGCGATGACAGAGCGTCAAAGATCCTCAAAAATCGGCGCGAACGCGGCCACGAATCAGGCGCAAGGGCCGCGGAAGTCCGGGACTCACCACACAAAGGGACTGAGTTGAAGAGGACAACCGGCCGGGCACGGCCATTCAAGGTACTTGCCGCTCTGGGAGCCGCGCTGGCGCTGTGTTCCGCCGCCATCCCGACCGTGGCGACGGCAAAGCCCAATCTCGCTGGACCACCGACGACCACGCACCAAGTCCAGCCGACGTACAAGCACGAGCATCTCAAGAAGTGTCCGGCGGGGACGACGACGTTCATCGATACGTTGCGCCTGAAGCCGGGCAACGTGAGCAAGACCTACTTGAACGGCTCCACCTCCTTCAAGACGACAGTCGACGCAACGGGCAAGTACCTGAGCTTCGAGACCAACTCGCCGAGCTTCACGGTCTATGTCAAGGGCACTCACGCCTTCGACATCTACGACTACACGGGTACGCCGGGTCATCCGAACTATCCGTCGGACACGGGTCTGCACGCGCCGTTGGCTTCGGGCGGGAAGCACCACGGGAAGCAGCACGGGAAGCCGCACGGGAAGGAGGGCAAGCAGGAGAAGGAGGGGAAGCAGGGGAAGCAGGGGAAGATCAGTCACTACCTGGTCTGCGGGCAGCCGGCCCCGGAGGTCCCTCCGGGATCGTGTGAGGCATCGGGGTCGCTCTCCGCGTACGTCAACGGGACCAATGTCACCGCGTACATCCCCAAGGGGGCGTGGAGCAGCTCCGCCACCGGCATCGACGTGGTCAACGTCGAGGGCAGCAGCATCACCAACACGCAGATCCCCACGGGTACCGACGTCATCAACTCCATCGCGACGAACTCCGTGACCGGACAGTCCGTGGCCACGGCGAACAACAACCACGTCTACGTCCTGAAGGGCACCGGGCTCGACCCCAGCGTCTCGCCCAACCCCCTGACCGACTCGGGCGTGGGCACGATCAGCTTCTCCGGAGGGTCCGCGACGAGCACCGGCGTCGCGATGGACGCCGTGCACAACAAGGCCCTGATCGGGCTGAGCATCGGAGGCGTGGCGGGGTTCCAGTTCCTCGACCTCGCGACCAACACCTTCGAGCCCCCGTTCGCCACGCAGAACCCGGGTGGGCAGATCTCCGAGGATCCCCTCGTCGATCCCATCCGCAACCTGCTCCTGTCCCCCTCGGAGGACAACAACTACGAGATCGTGAACGTGGCGAACAGCACCTCGCCGCAGTTCTTCGAGCACCACGTGACCATCGTCGGGGAACTCGATTCCGCCGCGGAGGACTGCTCCACCGGGATCATCCTGGCGCCTGCGGAGTTCAGCTCCCCGTCGCAGGTCGAGATCGCGGACATCAGCACCGCCGTCTTCACCCCTGGCTCGCCCGGAAACTGGACGGCACCCGAGCAGGTCCAGACGTTGACGGGCTCGGTCCTGAGCGCAGGAGCGTCCGCGGCGTCAGTGGCACAGGGAACCCACACGGGTGTCATCACCGGTGAGTTCGGTGGGGACACCCTGACCGCAATCGCGCTGCCGACGACATCCGGTGCCGGAGCCACCCCGGCCATCAGCAACTGGGTCACCTGCGCGACGGGCGGAGGCTTCTCCATGGGGCTCGATCCGCACACCTTGATCGCGTACAAGTCGCCGAACGGTGGACACGCCATCGCCCTCATGGTCAATGCCGGAGCGACCCAGATGGTCGCGGTGGACTTGACCGCGATGCTCGATGGCACGACCGTCCCGGCAACGGGCAACGTGTGCACTGGCAGCGGCACCCTTCCTGCGACCGTCGCGAGCTTCTTCGCCCTGCCGTAACCGGTTTCCACACAGGCGAACGCGCGTAGGTCGACGAGACCGTGGGGGTGTCCAACCCCCACGGTCTCGCCCGTTCCACGCGGCAGCCCGCCCCGGACGTGCTCGATGAACCGGGCGGGACAGGTCTGCTGTCGGTGGGCGGCGTTAATCTGGCGGTATGACGGACGAGGGGCAGCTGACGGCCACGGAGGCCGCGGTGCTCGCGTACGAGGGACGCACCTGGCCCGGGCCCGGGGCCAAGGAGCGGGCGATACGGGAGGGGCTGGGGATGACCCCGGTCCGCTACTACCAGCTGCTCAACGTGCTCATGGACGACCCGCGCGCGCTCGCCCACGCGCCGGGCACGGTGAACCGGCTGCGGCGCATCCGCGAAGCGCAGCGGGCCAGGCGGTAGCCGGGTGTCCCGCGGCTGTCCCGGCGGCACCGTAGCCGTCCTCGGACGGGGCCGTTAGGGTCGTCCGTATGGGGAGCCATCCGCACGACCGCGACCTGCCGATGCCCGTCACCGCAGCCGGACGCGAGGGACTCGAAGCCCTGCTCCGCGCACCCCGCCGATCCGTGATCGCCCTGGACTTCGACGGCACCCTCGCCGAGATCGTCCCCGACCCGGACCAGGCCCGGGCCCACCCCACGGCCGTCCCGGCCCTCTCCGCCCTCGCTCCCGAGGTGGCGTCGGTCGCGGTGATCACCGGCCGGCCGGCCGGGGTCGCCGTCCGCTACGGGGGCTTCGCCGGGGTCCCCGGACTGGAACACCTGGTGGTCCTCGGCCACTACGGAGCCGAGCGGTGGGACGCCGTCACCGGGATCGTCCACACCCCGGCCGAACACCCCGGGGTGGCGGCGGTACGGGCGGAGCTGCCGGGGTTCCTGGACTCGATCGGGGCCTGGCGCGGCACCTGGATCGAGGAGAAGGGCCGGGCCCTGGCGGTCCACACCCGGCGCGCGGCGGACCCGGCGGCGGCCTTCGCGGCTCTCCGCGAACCCCTGGCGGAGCTGGCGGCCCGACACGGCCTGATGGTCGAACCGGGCCGGGCCGTCCTGGAGCTGCGTCCCCCCGGCATGGACAAGGGCGTGGCCCTGACGGAATTCCTGGCGGAGACGGACGCCGAGGCGGTCCTGTACGCGGGCGACGACCTGGGCGACCTGGCGGCCTACTCGGCGGTGGAAAAACGCCGCGCCGACGGCCTCCCGGGCCTCCTGGTGTGCAGCGGCTCGGCGGAAGTCCCGGAACTCGCCGCCCGCGCCGACCTGGTCCTCCCGGGCCCGGGAGCCGTGGCAGCCTTCCTGGGCCGGCTGGCGACCGCCATGCGGGGGTAGGAGCGACTCCGACCCGCGGCGCGGGCCGTCACGGGGCGGGCGGGCCATCTCCCCCTCGGGCCCCCGGGCCCGGGCGGTGGCTGCCCACCCGCCCCCGATCTGCGGGTCCGGAGCCCGGGGAGCGGTGCCCCAGCAGG
>NZ_JBICYR010000030.1:0-82086 GCF_043201175.1 Streptomyces sp. NPDC048337 | reverse complement strand
GAGTCATTCGACCCAGGGATATCCTCCAAATCCCTCCCGGCTGAGCCGGGGATACATTCAGACGCCTCCAAGGCGCACTCGGCCCATACGGTCTTGCCGACCACCCGCCCGGACACGCCCCAGCCGACGCAGAGCGCTTCCACGATCCGCAGGCCGTAGCCGTGTTCCGCGGGCTGGGGCTGCCCCGGCCGGAGGGCGGGCCGCGCCCCGGCCTGCGCGTCGGACACCTCCACCCGCAGTACCCGGTCCAGCTCCCGGATCCCGAGCTCGAAGTCCCGCCCCGGCACGGAGCCGTGCGCCACGGCGTTCGCCGTGAGCTCGGCGACGACCTGGGCGACCCGGTCGGACTCGTCCCCGCCGAGCGGAAAGTCCCACCGGCAGAGTTCGAGCTCTGCGAGATGCCGGGCCAGTCGCGCTCCGCGCCGGGTACTGCTGAACCGCTGCCGCCATTCGTTTCCCGCCTCGGACATGCTGCCGTTCCTCTCCGTAACTATTCCGCTACTGGATGGGTTCAGCGTGGCCGGTTGGTGGGCAGTCTTCAACTTGCAGGAATTGAACGGAGAGTTAGGGGGCGCCAGTTGAATCGCAAGGAGCTCGACCCTGAGGCATCACCCGGTGCGGCATTCGGCGAGCGTCTTCGCGCGCTACGGGACGAACGAGGCTGGACCCAGGATGAACTGGGGGAACGCATAGGCTTCTCCGGCACGCATATTTCTGCCGTCGAAACTGGTCGGCGCCCTCCAACTACCCGCTTTGCGGCAAGCGCAGACCGGGCGTTCGGGACCGGAGGCCAGTTCGAACGGCGCAGTCGGGCCGTGCGGAACACAGCACTGCTGGAGGGCTTCCCGGAGTACGTCAGGCACGAGGGGCTGGCCGTGGAGATCCGGCTCTTCAACATCGGGATCATTCCGGGCCTGTTGCAGACGCCGGAGTACGCGGAGGCTTTGACGCGCGGTGATGTGCGACGGGGTTCGATCACGCCGGAGCAGGCCGACGAACGCGTCTCGTTCCTGGCGAAGCGCCAGGCAGCCCTGGTTCGGCCCAGGCCCCCCATGCTGCTTGTGGTCATGGACGAGAGCTGTATCCGCCGCCAGGTCGGCGGGCCCGAAGTGATGGACGCGCAGTTGGCGTATCTGGTCCAGTTCGCCGAGCTACCGCACACCGTGCTCCAGGTGGCGCCCTTCGAGATAGGTGAACGTCGGCCGTTCAACCTGCCCGTCAACCTGCTCACATTGGTTGATCGCTCCATGCTCGCGTATGCCGAGACCCATGCTCAGGGGCACGTGGACCGTGAGAGCGCAGCGGTCCTGCCCCTGTTGACGGCCTACCATCAACTCCAGGCCGAATCGCTGTCCCAGGCGGCCTCTGTAGCCGTGATCAATGAGGTACGAAAGGGCACCCCGTGACGACCACAAGCGACTCACCCCACTGGTTCACGTCCTCCTACAGCGCCAACGGCGGTGACTGCGTCGAGGTCGCCGCCAACCTGCTCGGTGTCGTCCCCGTCCGGGACTCGAAGAACCCCGAGGGTCCGGTGCTGGACTTCTCCGCCGGGGCGTTCGCCGTGTTCGTGGCCGGGATCAAGGGTGGTGCCCTGTGACGGCCGAGTCTCCCCGCTGGTTCAAGTCCTCCTACAGCAACAACGGTGGTAACTGCGTCGAGGTCGCCGCCAACCTGGTCGGCGTCGTACCGGTCCGGGACTCGAAGAGCCCGGGTGGTCCGGTGCTGGGCTTCTCCGCCGACGCGTTCGCCGTGTTCGTGACGGGCCTCAAGGGCGGTGGTCTCCGGTGACGGCCGAGTCGCCCCGCTGGGCCAAGTCCTCGTACAGCGGCAACGGTGGCCAGTGCGTGGAGGTGGCTACCAACCTGGTCGGCACGGTCCCCGTACGGGACTCCAAGAACCCGGACGGGCCGGTGCTCGGATTCGGGGCGGAGGCGTTCGGGGTGTTCCTGGCCGGGGTCAAGGCCGGCTAGGCGGGGGTTCGCCGAAGCGGGACAGGGCCAGGGCGCCCGCCACCGCCACGGCGAAGCCGGCCACGGCCAGCCAGGTCAGGCCTTCGCGGGTGCGGTCGCCGAGCCAGGCCACGCCGACCGCCGCCGGGCCGATGGTCTCCCCGATCACCATCCCGGCGGTGGCCGCCGTCACCGAGCCGCGCGCCAGCGCCGAGGTGAGGAGGAGGAACGCCGCGCCCCCGCCCAGGAGCAGCGCGTACAGCGCCGGGTTGCGCCAGTCCAGCACCGAGTCGAGGAGCCGGACCGCCACCTCCACCACCCCGAAGCCCGTCCCCGCCGCGAAGCCCAGGACCAGCGCCCGGGGTCCGTCCGGGAGGTGGCCCGCCGCCGCGCCCACCAGTAGCACCAGTACCGCCACACCCAGCAGCCCCAGCTTGAGGGCCAGCGAGCCCTGCCCCGCGCCCTCCTCGCCCGAGGCGAGGCCGAGCATCAGCAGCCCCGCGCACACCACCCCCACCGCGCCCCACTCCGTCGGAGACAACCGCACCCGGAGCAGCCGCGCCGCCACCACCGCCGTCACGGCCAGGCTGGCCGCCAGCGCGGCCCCCACCGCGTAGATCGGGATGTGCAGCAGCGCGATGATCTGCAGGACGAATCCGGCCGCGTCGAGGCCCAGCCCGGCCACGTACCGCCACTGGCGTACCGCCCGCATCAGCAGCGCCGGGTCCACCCCGGACCCGGAACCCGGCTCCGCGGCCCGTGCCGCCACCGCCTGCAGAACGGACGCCGTACCGAAGCAGACCGCCGCACCCAGCGCGCAAATCATCCCAATCAGCACGAACTGACTCTAGGTCACGGATCTGGCGACGGCCGGATTCCATCGGCCCGCCGCCCCGCTCTAGTCTGTCGGCAGTACGCGAGGCCCCAGGGGGAGCAGCAGACATGGACAGCAGCAGCACCAACCAGCGCCGCATGCGCTCCGGCGCGGTCGCCCTCGGCGGCATGGGCCTGCTCGCGGCCACGCTCGTGGCCTGCGGCAGCAGCGACGAGCCCGACAAGCGCTGCGCGTCCCGCTCCACGCTGGACCACCTGAACAGCAAGGACTGCAAGAGCGGCGGCCGCGGCTCCTGGTACTACGGCGGCACCGTCAAGAGCGGCAAGGTCACCGGCGGCAGCTTCGACAAGTCCGCCGTCACCCGCGGCGGCATCGGCGGCCACTCCAGCTCCGGCTCCAGCGGCGGCTGAGGAAACCGGAACCCATGCAGCGGCACACCATCGAGCCCCGCCCCGACTGGCAGAAGACCGTCGAGGAGCAGGGCCTGATCTACCCCCTCACCCGCTACCCCGACGACTCCCTGCGCCCCTACTGGGACGAGAGCGCGTACTACTCCTTCTCCCTCCCCGAGGTCGAGGCCCTGGAGAACGTCGTCGAGGAACTGCACGCCATGTGCCTGGCCGCGGCCGCGCACATCGTCGAGCACGACCACTTCGCGGACCTCGGCATCGACGATCCGAAGCTGGCCGCCCTGATCGCCGAGTCCTGGCGCCGCCGCGCCGAACAGCCCTCCCTCTACGGCCGTTTCGACCTGCGCTACGACGGCACCGGCAGCCCGGCCAAGATGCTGGAGTACAACGCCGACACCCCCACCTCCCTCGTCGAGGCGGCCAGCCCCCAGTGGTTCTGGATGGAGGAGCGCTTCCCCGGCGCCGACCAGTGGAACTCCCTCCACGAGCGCCTCGTCGACGCCTGGCGCCGGCAGGCCGAGCTGCTCCCGCCCGGCCCGCTGCACTTCGCGCACTCCGAGACCGACGAGCTCGGCGAGGACCTGATGACGGTCGCCTACCTCCAGGAGACCGCCGAGCAGGCCGGCATCGAGACCCACGCCCTGTCCGTCGAGCAGATCGGCTGGGACAGCCTCTCCGGCCGGTTCGTCGACGACCGGCTCCGCTTCATCCGCGGCTGCTTCAAGCTCTACCCGTGGGAGTGGCTGGCCACCGACGAGTTCGCCCCCCAGGTCCTCGGCACCTACGACCACGGCGGCGGCTCCGGCACCACCTGCTGGATCGAGCCGCTGTGGAAGATGCTGCTGTCCAACAAGGCGCTGCTGGCGATCCTGTGGGAGCTCTTCCCCGAGCACCCGAACCTGCTGCCCGCCTACCTCGACGGCCCGCGCGAGCTGGCGGAGGAGGGCGGCTACGTCGCGAAGCCGCTGCTGGGCCGCGAGGGCGCAGGTGTCACCCTCCACGAACCGGGCGGCGAGCCCTTCGTGGCGCAGGAGGACGAGCGGTACTGCTTCCAGGCCCTCGCCCCGCTGCCCGACTTCGACGGCAACCGGGTGGTGCTCGGCGCGTGGGTCGTCGAGGACGAGGCGGCGGGCCTCGGCATCCGCGAATCCGCGGGGCCGGTCACGGACGAGTACGCCCGCTTCCTGCCCCACGTCATCCTGTAGGGCCGCGATCGGCGCGGGGCCGGGGCCGGAGCCCCGCCCCCGCACCGGCGGGTCAGCCGCCGAGCACCGCCCTGAGCTGGTCCAGCCCCCAGTCCAGGTCCTCCTTGGAGATCACCAGGGGCGGGGCCAGCCGGATCGTCGAGCCGTGGGTGTCCTTCGCCAGCACGCCCCGCTCCATCAGCTTCTCGGAGATCTCGCGGCCCGTGCCGCGCGCCGGGTCGATGTCCACGCCCGCCCACAGCCCCCGCCCCCGTACGGCGGTCACCGCGCCCCCGCCGACCAGCAGGCCCAGCTCCCGGTGCAGGTGGTCGCCGAGCTCGGTGGCCCGCTGCTGGTACTCGCCGGTCCGCAGCATCGCGATGACCTCCAGGGCGACCGCGCAGGCGAGCGGGTTCCCGCCGAAGGTGGACCCGTGCTCGCCGGGCCGGAACACCCCGAGCACGTCCGTGTCGGCGACGACCGCCGACACCGGGACCACGCCGCCGCCGAGCGCCTTGCCGAGGATGTATACGTCCGGGACGACTCCCTCGTGCTCGCACGCGAAGGTCTTCCCGGTGCGGCCGAGGCCCGACTGGATCTCGTCGGCCATGAAGAGCACGTTCCGCTCGCGCGTGAGCTCCCGTACGCCCCTCAGGTACCCGGCGGGCGGCACCAGCACCCCCGCCTCGCCCTGGATCGGCTCCAGCAGCACGGCCACGGTGTTCTCGGTGACCGCGTGGGCCAGCGCGGTGAGGTCCCCGTACGGGACGATCTCGAAGCCCGGCGTGTAGGGGCCGAAGTGGTCGCGCGACTCGTGGTCCGTGGAGAAGGAGACGATGGTCGTCGTCCGCCCGTGGAAGTTGTCGGCGGCGACCACGATCTTGGCGTGCCCGTCCGGGACGCCCTTGACCTCGTAGCCCCACTTGCGGGCGGTCTTGACGGCCGTCTCCACCGCCTCGGCGCCCGTGTTCATGGGCAGCACCATGTCCTTGCCGCAGAGCGCGGCGAGTTCGGTGCAGAAGTCGGCGAAGCGGTCGTGGTGGAAGGCGCGCGAGGTCAGCGTGACCCGCTCCAGCTGCGCCTTGGCGGCGTCGAGCAGGCGGCGGTTGCCGTGGCCGAAATTGAGCGCCGAGTAGCCGGCGAGCATGTCCAGGTAGCGGCGCCCCTCCACGTCGGTCATCCACGCGCCCTCCGCGGAGGCGACGACCACGGGCAGCGGGTGGTAGGTGTGCGCGCTGTGCGCGTCGGCGGTACGGATGGCATCAGCAGTTGTCGACACGGGGTCTCCGATCGTCCGTCAGGCCTGTGACGAGGGTGGCGTCACTTTCCATCCTCGCTCGTATACCGGACGGAGAAACCTTTCTTGTGGCGCGCCCGCTAAGGTGACGGGTACGCACGGCGACTGGCGCACGGAGAACGGACTCCGGGGGAGTCGTGCGCGCTCGACCGCATACAGGGCCGCTCGCCTGGGCCTCGCGGGGTACCGATCACATCGACCCCGGAGGAGCCCGCCATGTCCGCGAGCCGCCACCCCGCCCTTTCCGCGACCGACCCCGAACTGGCGTCCTTCGTCGCGGCGGAAGAAGTACTCCAGGCGGAGACCCTGCGCCTGATCCCCAGCGAGAACTACGTGTCCGCGGCCGTGCTCGAAGCCTCCGGCACCGTCCTGCAGAACAAGTACAGCGAGGGCTACCCAGGCCGCCGCTACTACGAGGGCCAGCAGAACATCGACCGCGTCGAGGCGCTGGCGATCGAGCGGGCCAAGGGCCTGTTCGGCGTGGACCACGCCAACGTGCAGCCGTACTCCGGCTCCCCGGCCAACCTGGCGGTGTACCTGGCCTTCGCGAAGCCGGGGGACACGGTCATGGGCATGGCGCTGCCGATGGGCGGGCACCTGACCCACGGCTGGGGCGTCTCGGCGACGGGCTCGTGGTTCCGGGGCATCCAGTACGGCGTCCAGGCCGACACCGGCCTGATCGACTACGACGCGGTCCGCGACCTGGCCCTGGCGGAGCGCCCGAAGATCATCTTCTGTGGCGGCACGGCCCTGCCCCGTACGATCGACTTCGCGGCGTTCGCCTCGATCGCCGAGGAGGCGGGCTCGATCCTGGTCGCGGACGTGGCCCACATCGCGGGCCTGATCGCGGGCGGGGCGCACCCGTCCCCGGCGGGGCACGTGGACGTCATCTCCACCACCACGCACAAGACCCTGCGCGGTCCGCGCGGCGCGATGCTGATGTGCCGGGAGGAGCACGCGAAGGCCATCGACAAGGCGGTCTTCCCGGGCCTCCAGGGCGGTCCGCACAACCAGACGACGGCGGGCATCGCGGTGGCCCTGCACGAGGCGGCGCAGCCGGCGTTCGTCTCGTACGCGCACGCGGTCGTCGCCAACGCGAAGGCCCTGGCGGAGGCCCTGCTGTCCCGGGGCTTCGACCTGGTCTCGGGCGGTACGGACAACCACCTGATCCTGATGGACCTGACCTCGCGGGACGTGCCGGGCAAGGTGGCGGCGAAGGCGCTGGACCGCGCGGGCATCGTGGTGAACTACAACACCGTCCCCTTCGACCCCCGCAAGCCGTTCGATCCCTCGGGAGTGCGGATCGGTACGCCGTCGCTGACGTCCCGGGGCCTGTCGGTCGAGCACATGCCGCTCGTGGCGGACTGGATCTCGCGCTCCGTCGACGCCGCCGCCAAGGGTGACGAGCGGGTCCTGGCGGCGGTCCGCGCGGAGGTCGCTTCCCTGATGGCCGCCTTCCCGGCCCCGGGCCTCCCCCTCTCCTGACCTGCGGCGCCGCGTCCTGGGGCTCCGCCCCAGACCACGCGCCTCAAGCGCCGGCGAGGCTCGATTTGCCTCCGGCGGCGCCTCAAACGCCGGCGAGGCTTGATTTGCCCCGGCCGGGCTGGATTGCCCGCAGGGCAATTCCAGCCCCGCCGGCGTTTGAGGCGCGGGTGTGGGCAGCGCCCACGAAGCCCCGCGCAGCGGTATCCCCCGCGGTGGACGGAAAGCGGTCGCTCGGCCGAGGCGAGATCCGGACGCCCCGCTACTGCGCGGTACCCGTACGCGGCGCGGGCCGGCCGGGCGCGACCCGGAAGGATCCGGCCAGTGGCGGGCCCGAGCCCGCCCCCGCACCTGAGAGAATGGAGCCATGGCTTCTGATCGTCCTCGCGCGCTCTCCGGCATCCAGCCCACCTCCGGTTCGTTCCACCTCGGGAACTACCTCGGAGCCATTCGCCAGTACGTCGCCCTGCAGGAGACGCACGACGCCTTCTACATGGTCGTCGACCTGCACGCGATCACCATGCCGCAGGATCCGAAGGACCTCCGCGCGAACACCCGTCTCTCCGCCGCGCAGCTGCTCGCCGCCGGCCTGGACCCCGAGCGCTGCACGCTCTTCATCCAGAGCCACGTGCCCGAGCACGCGCAGCTCGCCTGGGTCATGAACTGCATCACCGGCTTCGGCGAGGCCAGCCGGATGACCCAGTTCAAGGACAAGTCCGCCAAGGGCGGTGTCAACAGCGCCAGCGTCGGCCTCTTCACGTACCCGATCCTGCAGGTCGCCGACATCCTGCTCTACCAGGCGAACGCCGTCCCCGTCGGCGAGGACCAGCGCCAGCACGTCGAGCTGACCCGCGACCTGGCCGAGCGCTTCAACCACCGCTTCGGTCAGACCTTCACCCTCCCTGCCGCGCACATCGTCAAGGAGACCGCGAAGATCTACGACCTCCAGGACCCGGCGATCAAGATGTCGAAGTCCGCGTCGTCCCCCAAGGGCCTGATCAACCTCCTCGACGAGCCCAAGGCCACCGAGAAGAAGATCAAGAGCGCGGTCACGGACACCGAGGCCGAGATCCGCTTCGACGCCGAGATGAAGCCCGGGGTCAGCAACCTGCTCACGATCTACTCCACCCTCACGGGCGAGACGATCCCCGCCCTGGAGGCCAAGTACGAGGGCAAGGGGTACGGCGCGCTGAAGACCGACCTGGCCGGCGTGATGGTCGATTTCGTCACACCGTTCAAGCAGCGCACGCAGGAATACCTGGACGACCCCGAGACGCTGGACTCCATCCTGGCCAAGGGCGCGGAGAAGGCCCGCGCGGTCGCCGCCGAGACCCTGGCACAGGCGTACGACCGACTTGGTTTCCTGCCCGCCAAGCACTGACCGAAACACCGACGGAAGTACTTACGGACGGTCGGCCCTGGCGGGACGGGGGGTGCTGGCCTCACACTGAGGCGGAGCAGCATCCACACAGACCCGCCCAGACCACGCGGGCACATCCCGACAGACGCGAGGAGAGATACGTGGGGACCGTAACGCTCGGCGTTTCGATCGCGGTCCCGGAGCCGTACGGCAGCCAGCTCCAGCAGCTGCGTGCCGGCTTCGGGGACGCCGCCGCGTACGGCATCCCCACGCATGTCACCCTCGTCCCGCCGACCGAGGTGGACGCGGACCGGCTCCCGGCGATCCGGGCCCACCTGGCCGGGGTCGCCGCGGCCTTCCGCGCCTTCGGGATGCGGCTCGCCGGGACGGGAACCTTCCGCCCGCTCTCGCCGGTCGTCTTCGTCCAGGTCGTAGAAGGCGGCAATGGCTGCACCCGGCTCCAGGCCGAGGTCCGCGACCCCGAGGGGCCGCTCAGCCGCGAGCTGGCGTTCCCGTACCACCCCCACGTCACGGTCGCCCACGGGATCTCCGAGGAGGCGATGGACCTGGCGTTCTCGACCCTCGCCGAGTACTCCGCCGAGTGGGTCTGCGACAGCTTCGCGCTCTACGAGCAGGGCTCCGACGGGGTCTGGCGCAAGCTGCGCGAGTACCCTTTCGGGAGCGGCCCCACCGGCGTCCCCGCACAGCCGGGTTCCCTCACCGACACCGCGGCTGAGCGGGCCGTACGCCCCTCCTGACGGAGCGGGCGCAGGGCACGGTGCGTGCGGAACCGGAGCCCGCGCAGGACCAGGGCGTGGAACGGGCGACCCATCGGGCGCACTTCGCGAAAAGTCACAATCGACGACCGTAGTCCCCGAAACCGGCAATCCCGGCTATTTGCGGCGGCTCAATTACGGTGACGTCATGGACTGGCTGACGAAGATCCCGGTGATCGGGCCCCTGGTGACCCGTCTGATGCGGACGCACGCGTGGCGCTCGTACCAGCGTCTCGACCGCGTGCACTGGAGCCGGCTGGCCGCGGCGATCACCTTCATCAGTTTCCTCGCCCTCTTCCCGCTGATCACCGTGGCCGCCGCCATCGGCGCGGCGCTGCTCAGCCAGAAGCGGCTCGACAAGCTCCAGGAGAACCTCGCCGAACAGGTCCCCGGCATCTCCGACCAGCTCGACCTCGACGGACTCGTGGCGAACGCGGGCACGGTCGGTCTCGTCGCCGCCGCGATCCTGCTCCTCACCGGCATCGGGTGGGTGGGCTCGATGCGCGACTGCCTGCGCGCGGTGTGGGAGAAGGACGACGAGGACCAGGGCAACCCCTTCGTCCGCAAGGGCAAGGACGCGCTGGTCCTCCTCGGGCTCGGCGGAGTGGGTCTGGCCTCGGCCGCCGCCTCGATCTTCGGAGCCGGCGCGGTGGGGAAGGCCGCCGAGTGGCTGGGCATCCCGCGCTCCGGCGCCGGCGGCGCACTCCTGCGCTCGGGCGCCTTCCTCGTCGGCGTCCTGGCCGCCTTCCTGCTCCTCCTCTACGTGCTGACCCTGCTCCCCGGCGTCGAGCCGCCCCGCCGTCGCCTGCTCCAGGCGGCCCTCATCGGCGCGGCCGGCTTCGAGCTGCTGAAACTGCTGCTCAGCGGCTACATGCAGGGGGTCGCAGCGAAGAGCATGTACGGGGCCTTCGGCGTGCCGATCGCCCTGCTGCTCTGGATCAACTTCACGGCGAAGCTGCTCCTCTTCGTCGCCTCCTGGACGGCCACCCGCGACGACGAAACCGCCGACGGCGAAACGGGCGACGAGAAGCCGGCTCCCGCCCCGGCGGCGTCCCCCGCCTAGCCCGATTCCCGTTCGGGTGAATCCGGAGATCGTCCGCATGGGGCCTGGGTAGGCCTGCCGCGAGGTTCCGTGCACGATGCAACGGGATCGATCGTCCTGGCTGCCCCTGGAGGGCTCATGTCCGCTTCACGCCGTACGCGCAAGCTCCTCACCACGACCGCCGCCGCCCTGCTCCTCTCCGTCGCCGGGGCTGGCCTCGCCGCCCCCGCCAACGCCACCACCGCCGCCACCGCCAGTGCGGTGCAGGAGGTACGGGTGCCGCCCGCGTACAGCGCCGAAGGAGTCTGGTACCTCTTCCAGACCAACGCCACCGTGCGGGTGGACCTGAGGCAGGACTCCGACGGGACCCTCTACGGAACCGCCTCCTCCGGCAACACCGTGGGGACCCTGAGGGACGGCTACGTGGAGGGGGAGAACATCTACTTCACCGTCGGCTGGAACCACGGACCGGTCGGCCGGTACACCGGCGTCCGCGGCCCGGACCGCCGGCTCTCCGGCACCACCTTCGACCTGACCAACCCCTCCAGCCAGTCGACCTGGCGCACCGACCGGATGTTCTGACCCGACCGGACGGGAGGCACGGGCGGCGGGGACGACCGGTCAGTGGACCACGTCCTCGTCGCGCCCGCGGCGGCCCCGGGGCCAGCGTCGGTTCACCACGAAGGCCCCGCCCGCCAGGATCGCCAGCGCGCCGCCCGCGACGCCGAGCGCGGTGCCGAGGCCGCCGCCGCCCGAGCCCTCGCCCGCCGCCGACGCGTTGTTCTCGTGGGGCTGGGCAGCCGGGGAGCCGTGGGGCCTGGTGTCCGCGCCCTTCGGCGGCACCAGCTCACCCACCGGCTTGACCTTCCCGGCCGCCGCGAACCCCCAGTCGAAGAGCGCGGCGGTCTCCTCGTACACCGAGTTGACGCCGCCGGTGCTCGGGTTCATCACCGTGACGAGCAGCTTCCGGTTCCCCTGCTGCGCGGCGCCGGTGAAGGTGGAGCCGGCCATCGTGGTGTTGCCGTTCTTCACCCCGGCGATGCCCTTGTACGGGGAGATGCCGCCGGCGCCCGTCATCAGCCGGTTGGTGTTCTGGATCTCGAAGTAGTCGCGCGGCTTCCCGTCCTCCTGCTTGCCGGGGAACTTGGCGTGGGCCGTGCCGCAGTACTCCCGGAAGTCCTGCTTCTGCAGACCGGAGCGGGCGATCAGCGTGAGGTCGTACGCACTCGACACCTGGTCCGGGGCGTCGTAGCCGTCGGGGGACACCACGTGGGTGTCGAGGGCCTGGAGCTCCTCGGCGTGCGCCTGCATGTCCTTGACGGTCTTCTCGATGCCGCCGTTCATGGCCGAAAGTACGTGCACGGCGTCGTTCCCGGAGCGCAGGAACACCCCGAGCCACAGGTCGTGGACGGTGTATTCGAGGTCCTCCTTGACCCCGACCAGGCTGCTGCCCGGGCCGACGCCGTCCATGTCCTTGTCGGTGACCTTGTGGACCTGGTCCTTGGGCAGGCTCGGCAGAACGGTGTCCGCGAACAGCATCTTCATGGTCGAGGCCGGGGGCAGCCGCCAGTGCGCGTTGTGCGCCGCCAGCACCTCCCCGGACTCGGCGTCCGCCACGATCCACGACCGCCCCGTGAGGTTCGCAGGCAGGGCGGGCGCGCCGGGCAGCAGGTTCACCTGGGTGCCCGGCTGGCCGAGGGCCGAACCCCCGACCGTGGACATCGAGACGGGCGGCGCGGGCGCCGCCGGGGCCGTGCCCGGCTGCCCCTTTCCGTCGGCCGGCGGCGCCGGGGTGGTCGGCGCGGCGTGCGCGGGGGCCACGAGCATGGCGGGGACCAGCAGCGCGGCGGAAAGGACCGTCAGCGCGGTCTTCTTGGCAGACACGCAGGTGAAAGTACATCCCGATGGGTTGTACGCCGTCACGGACCGGCCAATTCGGTAGAACCACTGCCGGGACAGCCCACCCCGGCGCGTCCGTCCCGGGGACCGATCCGATACTGGGGGCATGAAACTCAGCCGTGCCGCCTCCTGGTTCCTGCTCGCGTTCGGAGTGTGGAGCTGGTTCATCTGGGTGTCTTTCGTCCGGAACCTGTGGAAGAACGGCAGCGGCCTGGCATTCGATGCGGCGGGCGACCCCACGTCCTACTTCTGGGTGCACCTGGCGCTCGCGGTGACGTCCTTTCTCCTGGGGACGGCCGTCGGTGTGATCGGGTTGCGCGGGGTCCGGGCCCTGCGGCGCGCATCACGCACGGGTGCGGGTACGGGCTCCGGTACGGGCTCGGGCTCGGGCGGCGGCTCCGGCGCGGGTGGCGCGGCATGAAGATCGTGGCCTTCGCGCTGATCGCGCTGGCGGTCCTCGCCCTCCTCGTGCTGGTCCACCGCTGGCTCTGGATCCGCCTCGTCCGCGACACCACGGCCCCCGGCGGCCTGCCCCGCCGCATCGGCACGACCTTGATCATCGCGCTGCCCCTCCTCTCCGTGGCCGCCCTGACCGCGGGCCGCGCGGGCGCCCCCTTCCCGCTCCAGCGGGCGGTGTCCTGGCCGGGGTTCCTCTGGCTCGCGCTCCTCCTGTACCTGACCCTGACGATGCTGGTCGCGGAACCGATCCGCGCGCTGTCGCTCCGCCGTCTGGCCCAGCGGCCCCCCGCCGGGACGGAGCCCCGCCCCGCGGCGGAGCCGCACCTCGCGGGGGTGGGCGGGGGAACGGCCCCGCAGGACCCCGCCTCCGCGCCGGCGCCGGACGGCGGCGGCCCGGCCCAGGAGCCCGGGTCCGGGGCGGGCCCGGGAGCCGATCTGCTGGACCGCCGCAGGTTCGTGGCGCGGGCGATCGGCGGCGCGGCCGCCGCCGTGGCCGTCGGGACCGTCGCGAACGGGGCCTACGGAGTCCTGCGCGGCCCGAGCGTCCGCCGCGTCCGCGTACCGCTCGCCAAACTGCCGCGCGCGGCCCACGGTTTCCGGATCGCCGTCGTCAGCGACATCCACCTCGGCCCGATCCTCGGCCGCGCCCACACCCAGCGCATCGTCGACTCCGTCAACCGCACCCAGCCCGACCTCATCGCCATCGTCGGCGACCTCGTCGACGGCAACGTCCACGACCTCGGCCCGGCCGCCGAGCCGCTGCGCCGGCTCAGCGCCCGCCACGGCTCGTACTTCGTCACCGGCAACCACGAGTACTTCTCCGGCGCCCAGCAGTGGGTCGGCCACGTCCGCGAACTCGGCCTGACCCCACTGGAGAACGCCCGCCGCGCGCTCCCGTACTTCGACCTCGCCGGCGTGAACGACATCGCGGGGGAGAGCGAGGGCCACGGCCCCGACTTCCGGGCCGCCCTCGGCGACCGGGACCGGGCCCGGGCCGCCGTACTCCTCGCCCACCAGCCCGTCGTCATCCACGACGCCGTCCGGCACGGCGTCGACCTCCAGCTCTCCGGCCACACCCACGGCGGCCAGCTGTGGCCCGGCAACTACCTCGCCGAGCTCGCCAACCCCACCGTCGCCGGCCTGGAGCGCTACGGGGACACCCAGCTCTACGTGTCCCGGGGCGCCGGCGCCTGGGGACCCCCGGTCCGGGTGGGCGCGCCGTCCGACATCACGGTGGTCGAACTGGCCTCGCCCCAGGCCTGACCGGCCCCGGGAAAACCCCTGGGGGCGGGGCCGGGCCCCGTGCTTACATGGCCCGCATGGTGTCCACCGACCGACTGCTGGCCTTCGCCGCCATGTCCTTCCTGCTGATCGTGATCCCCGGCCCCAGCGTGCTGTTCGTGATCGGCCGCGCGCTGGCGCAGGGCCGCCGCGCCGCGCTGACCACGGTGGTCGGGAACACCCTCGGGGCCTACGTCCTCGTCGTGGCCGTCGCCCTCGGGGTCGGCGCCGTCGTGGAGCGCTCGGTCCTCGTCTTCACCGCCCTGAAGCTCGTCGGCGCCGCGTACCTGGTCTACCTGGGCGTCAAGGCGTTCCGGCAGCGCGGCTCCCTGCACGCGGCGTTCACCGGCGGGGCCCCCGCGGCGCACAGCGGCCTGCGCACCTTGGGGGAGGGGTTCGCGGTCGGCGTGGCCAACCCGAAGACCATGGTGTTCTTCGCCGCCGTGCTGCCCCAGTTCGTCGACCGCGCCCAGGGGCACGTCACGGCCCAGATGCTGCTGCTCGGCCTCGTCTTCAACATCATCGCGGTGGCCTCCGACAGCGTGTGGGGCCTGGTCGCGGCCACCACCCGGGACTGGTTCGGCCGCTCCCCCCGAAGGCTCGCCCTGGTGGGCGGAGCCGGCGGGCTCACGATGATCGGCCTCGGCGTCACGGTCGCCGCGACGGGCCGCAAGGACTGAGGACCGCGGGCGGGATCCGGATCGGGATCCTGCCCTTAATCCGAATCCGAAGCCGAATCAGGGGCCGGATCCGAGGCCCGCTTACGGGCCCCCGCAGTGGCCGTCTGGGCCATACCGGGCAGGAAGTCCGCGAACAGCTCGTGCACTTCGCGCACCAGTGGCCGCAGCACCCGGAACCGGGCCAGCACGATGCCCCGCGTCGTCAGTTGCGCCCCGCGCTCCGCGAGCCGCCGCGTCTTCTCGCTGTTCGGCGAACGGTCGAAGACCCAGTACAGGACCAGCCCCATCTGCGAGAGCCACATCAGCTCCGGCAGTACGTCGGCCAGTTCCGCCGGCACCTTGGTCTTCGCCCCCGCCAGCACCTCGCGGTGGATGTCGATGGCCGCCTGGCGCGCGGGCTCCGACTCCGGGGAGAAGGGGCTGAGGGGGCTTTCGGGGTCCGCCGCGTTCTTGAAGAACTGGGAGGCGAACTCGTGGTACGGGGCCGCGATGTCCATCCAGCTCGTCAGCACGCCCGCGAGCCGCTTCTGCAGGTCGGTCTCGCTGTCCAGGATGGGCCGGACGGCTGCCTGGTGGGCGGCGCTGATCCGGTCGTAGAACCCCTGGACCAGGTGTTCCTTCGACTCGAAGTAGTAGTAGGCGTTGCCGACCGAGACACCGGCCTCCTTCGCGATACCCCGCATCGTCGTCTTGTCGAAGCCGCGCTCCTGGAAGAGCCGGAGCGCGGTTTCGAGGATGAGCGTGCGGGTCTGCTCGCTCTTGGGAGCCTTCTGATCAGTCACGGTGCACGAGCCTATCGGGGGACGGAGCACTGCTCGTCACAGGCCGGGTCCTCCGCCCCTTGCGGGGGACCCTCGGTCCGTACGGCCGCCCGCCACTTCGAGGCGGAGTACATGGCCGCCCGGGCGAAGGGCCGACCGGCCGCGGTGGCGAGCCAGTTGGCCTTCGGCCGGTGCTCGACCAGCGCCCACAGGCACACGATGAAGGCGTCGGTCCCGGTCCACACCTGGCCGGAGTCCCCGATGACGGTGATCTCCCGGAGCGTCGCCGCGTGGTCGAGCCGCGGGTACCTCCGCTGCGCCTCGTAGGAGCCGGCGGGCATGAGCCGGAGCGGCACCAGCCATCGCTGCGCGAGCAGCCAGTGCCGGATGTGCACGCAGAGCGGGCAGTTCGCGTCGTACAGCACGGTCAGCCTCCGGACCGCTCCCGGGGCGGCCACCGCTCAGGCCCCGGCCGGAGCGGTCCACCCCTGCGGGGCGACGGGCGGGGTCTGCTGCCGCTCCATGATCCCCCGGCGGCGCATCTTGTTCAGCACCCACACGTTGCCCAGGTGCATGACCCCGAGGACCAGCAGGACGACGCCGAGCTTGACCGACAGCGCCTCGAAGAGGTCGCGGGCCTGGACGATCTCCTCGTACGACCGCAGGTAGAGGGTCACGAACCCGATGTTCACGAGGTAGAAGCCGACGACGAGCAACTGGTTGACGGCGTCCGCGAGCTTCTCGTTGCCCTGAAGGACGTCGCCGATGAAGACGCGCCCGTTCCGGCTGAGCGTACGGGCGACCCAGACGGTGAGCCCGATGCTGATGAGCAGGTAGATGACGTACGCGACCACGGTGAGGTCCATAGCCCTCAGCCCCCTTGAACGTGTTCAATTGCTGACAGCACTGACTGTAGGCCTTCACTTGAACATGTTCAAGTCCGAGCGGAACGTGGACGCGGTGCCCCTTGCACTCGCCCTCGACGGGGTGCCCGTCGGCGGCCCATGTTCAGCCCAGGGCGGGTTGATCGCCGCCAGGTCACCTCAGCCGCGTAGCGATCAGTGGCGGCCTATTCCCAGCCCCAGACGGCGGCCGGACGCCAAGCCGTGGGGAGCGCGTAGCGATTTGACGCGCTGGCGGCTCCCGATGGGCTGCTCGCCGCTGTTTCGTGCAGGTAGGGCCGCCCCCGGCCCGGAACAGGAATCCATACCGTGCCTGGGCGGTGGTGTGCCTGGTGCCCGGGCCTGCGCCGCCGTCCAACGTGGCGGTCGGGACTGGCGGGCCTAGGGAGGCGAGCCCGCAGCCCTCCGCCCCCCCCTTGACGCCCCCGCCCCCCTTACATGCTCAGCGATCGCGCATAGTTGATCTGCGCCATAACCCGCTGGTACGCCATGGCGTCCGTGGCCGGGAGCATCGTGGAGTGGTGGCGGCCGCCGCTGGTGACCGTGATCTGGATGTAGCCCGTGGTCTTCTTCTCCTTCATCAGGAGGAAGAGCAGGCCCAGCAGGCAGAACAGGAAGAAGATGACGGCGAGCACGATCGCGTGCGCGGGGATCTTCTCCTCGGTGCGCGAGAAGTCCGTCGCGTTCCACATCGCGCCCCTGAGCGGCATCGGGCCCGACGGGGTGATGATCTGGTCGCCGGCGACGCTGATGTCGCCGATGGTGAAGCCGGCGCCGCCCGGGGCGGCGGTGGGGTAGGCGGGGGTCGGCATGCCCGTGCCGCCGATGGTGGGCTGGTAGGCCGGGGCCGCCGGATACGGCTGCGGGTAGCCGTAACTGGCCTCACCGGGGCCCCACTTGTAGGCGTCCCCGCCCTGGGAGGGGTCACTCGCGTACGGGTTCGGCTGCTGCTCGCTCATGCGGCCGATCCTTCCACAGCCATGGCGACCGCGGGTCCCGTACCCCCGTTCAGAGAGCTGCTTCCACGATCCCGGTGACGCGCGTGATGACGCCCGCCTTGGTCGCCATCGCCGTCGGCAGGAAGGACCAGGTGACGATCCGTCGCCCACCGACCGTGCCGAAGACGCCGTTGGAGTACTGGGCCATGCTGCCCGTCTTCCCCCAGACCTCGGTCCCGTCCGACAGCGTGAAGAACATCAACCCGCCCTGGCTGTACGGAAAACCCTGGGTCGTCTTGGACAGCTCCGGCTTGACGAAGAGCTGCTTCTGCTGCGCCGGAGGCAGCAGCCGGCCGCCCAGCAGCGCCTTCATGAAGCGCTCCATATCAGGGGCGTTGGAGATCACCCCGCCCTCCGCCCAGGCCCACGGCTCCTTCGGGGTCGGCGCGGCCAGCGACGGGGTGGGCATGGAGGCGTCCCTGGTCCGCGGGAGGTACGTGTGGCGCAGCCCGAGGGGGCGGGCGATGCGGCGCTGGAGTTCGTCGGCGTACGAGCGGCCGGTGACCTTCTCGATGGCCAGGCCGAGGATGAAGTAGTTGCCGCCGTTGTACTGCTGTGCGGTGACGGGGTGTTCGGGCGCGGGGCAGCCGTCCGCGGTCCAGGCGGCGACGACCTTCTCCGGGGTCAGGCCCATCCCGTCGTCGAGCTTCGCGCAGGGCATGCCCAGGCCGCTGGTGTGGCTGAGCAGCTGGCCCATGGTGATCGGCTTCCAGTGCGCGGGGATGGTTTCGGGGAGGACCTCGCGGATCGGGGTGTCGAGGGTGAACCGGCCGTCCGCGACCAGTTGCATCACCAGGGCGGAGGTGAACAGCTTGGTCATGCTGCCGATCCGGTAGGAGGCCGCCGGGTCCTGGGACACCGGGCCCGCCGTCTTCGTCCAGCGGTGGCCGGGGACGCCGGAGCCGGAGATCCGCACCATCGTGCCGTTCGCGACCGTGTCGGGGGCCATCAGCTTCGCCAGCCCGGCTTCGTCCACCGGGTGTCGGTCGCCCAGGGTGGAGGTCACCGGGACCGGGCGACGGTCTGCGGTGGCGGCCGAGGCCGGGAGGGTGGCGGCGGTGACCGCCACGAGGGCCGCGCCGGCGGTGGCGAGGGAGATCCAACGGGCCTTGTGCGAGGCGGAGTTCGCGGGGTTCGTCATGGCTGTAAGCCTGCAGTGAGGAAGATCCCCGAGCCATGAGGGCGCACCCTGATCCGACCCTGACCCACCCCCGAGGGTGCGTGAGGCCCGCACCCCGAGAGGGGTACGGGCCTCAGCGGCCGCCGGCCGTCGAAAGGATCAGCAGGACCGGCTCAGAAGCGACGCGTGATCAGCGCCCGCTTCACTTCCTGGATCGCCTTCGTGACCTCGATGCCTCGCGGGCACGCGTCGGTGCAGTTGAAGGTCGTGCGGCAGCGCCACACGCCGTCCTTGTCGTTCAGGATCTCCAGCCGCTGCTCGCCGGCCTCGTCACGCGAGTCGAAGATGAAGCGGTGCGCGTTGACGATGGCCGCCGGGCCGAAGTACTGGCCGTCGTTCCAGAACACCGGGCAGGAGGAGGTGCAGGCCGCGCACAGGATGCACTTCGTCGTGTCGTCGAAGCGCTCGCGGTCCTCCGCCGACTGCAGGCGCTCACGCGTCGGCTCGTTGCCCTTGGTGACCAGGAACGGCATGACGTCCCGGTACGCCTGGAAGAAGGGCTCCATGTCGACGACGAGGTCCTTCATCACCGTGAGGCCCTTGATGGCCTCGATGGTGATCGGCTTCTCCGGGTTGATGTCCTTGATCAGCGTCTTGCAGGCGAGCCTGTTCTTGCCGTTGATCCGCATCGCGTCGGAGCCGCAGATGCCGTGCGCGCACGAGCGGCGGAAGGTCAGCGTGCCGTCGAGGTCCCACTTGATCTTGTGGAGACCGTCGAGCACGCGCTCCTTCGGGTCGATCTCGATCTGGAAGTCCTGCCACTGCGCCTCGTCCGAGATCTCGGGGTTGAAGCGGCGGATCCGGAACGTGACCGTGATGAAGGGCGAGGCCGCGGCCGCGGCCTCCATCTTGTCCGTCTTGCTCAGGGTCGGGGTGGCCATCAGTACTTACGCTCCATCGGCTGGTAGCGGGTGACGACGACGGGCTTGTAGTCCAGCCGGACGGAGTCCTTGCCGTCGGCGCCGACCTCGCGGTACGCCATGGTGTGGCGCATGAAGTTGACGTCGTCGCGGTTCGGGTAGTCCTCGCGGTAGTGGCCGCCGCGGGACTCCTTGCGCGCCAGCGCGGACACGGCCATGACCTCGGCCAGGTCGAGCAGGTTGCCCAGCTCGATGGCCTCCAGCAGGTCCGTGTTGAAGCGCTTGCCCTTGTCCTGGACGGACACGTTCTTGTACCGCTCGCGCAGCTCCGCGATCTTCTCGACCGCGGTCTTGATGGTCTGCTCCGTACGGAACACCATCACGCACGCGTCCATCGTCTCCTGGAGCTCCAGGCGCAGGTCGGCGACCCGCTCCTTGCCCGTGGAGTTGCGCAGGTGCTCGACGAGGTCGGCGACCTGCTGCGCCGGGTTCTCCGGCAGCTCGACGTAGTCGTTCTCGGCGGCGTACTCGGCCGCCGCGATGCCCGAGCGCTTGCCGAAGACGTTGATGTCCAGCAGCGAGTTGGTGCCCAGGCGGTTCGCGCCGTGCACGGACACGCAGGCGACCTCGCCGGCCGCGTACAGGCCGGGGACGACGGTGGTGTTGTCCGCCAGGACCTCACCCTCGACGTTGGTCGGGATGCCGCCCATGGCGTAGTGCGCGGTGGGCTGGATCGGGATCGGGTCCGTGTACGGCTCGATGCCCAGGTACGTACGCGCGAACTCGGTGATGTCCGGGAGCTTCGCGTCGAGCTGCTCCGGCGGCAGGTGCGTCAGGTCCAGGTACACGTGGTCACCGGCCGGACCGCAGCCGCGGCCCTCGCGGATCTCCGTGTAGATGGAGCGCGAGACGACGTCACGGGACGCGAGGTCCTTCATGACCGGCGCGTACTTCTCCATGAAGCGCTCGCCGTCCTTGTTGCGGAGGATGCCGCCCTCACCGCGGGCGCCCTCCGTCAGCAGGATGCCCATGCGCCAGATGCCCGTCGGGTGGAACTGGAAGAACTCCATGTCCTCCAGCGGCAGGCCGCGGCGGTAGCAGGCCGCCTGGCCGTCACCCGTCAGGGTGTGCGCGTTGGAGGTCACCTTGAAGAACTTGCCGGTGCCGCCGGAGGCGTAGATGACGGCCTTGGCCTGGAACACGTGGATCTCGCCGGTGGCGAGCTCGTACGCGACCACACCGGCCGACTTCTTGACGCCGTCCTCCTCGACCAGCAGCTGGTCCAGGACGTAGAACTCGTTGAAGAACTCCACGCCCTCCTTGACGCAGTTCTGGTACAGCGTCTGGAGGATCATGTGGCCCGTGCGGTCCGCGGCGTAGCAGGACCGGCGGACCGGGGCCTCGCCGTGGTTGCGGGAGTGGCCGCCGAAGCGGCGCTGGTCGATGGTGCCGTCCGGGGTGCGGTTGAACGGCAGGCCCATCTTCTCCAGGTCGAGGACCGCGTCGATGGCCTCCTTCGCCAGGATCTCGGCGGCGTCCTGGTCGACCAGGTAGTCACCGCCCTTGACCGTGTCGAAGGTGTGCCACTCCCAGTTGTCGTCCTCCACGTTGGCCAGCGCGGCGGCCATGCCGCCCTGCGCGGCGCCCGTGTGGGAGCGGGTGGGGTAGAGCTTCGTCAGCACGGCGGTGCGGCTGCGCTTCGTCGCCTCGATGGCGGCGCGCATGCCCGCGCCACCGGCGCCGACGATGACGGTGTCGTACTTGTGGATCTTCATTGGATTCGCCTCAGCCCCGTTGCCTAGCGGATGTTCGGGTCGAAGGTGAAGATCACCAGCGTGCCCAGAAGGATGGTGAACACCGTGGCGGTGTAGAGCAGGCCCTTCAGCCACAGCCGCGTGTTGGCGCGCTCCGCGTAGTCGTTGATGACCGTACGCAGACCGTTGGCGCCGTGCAGCATGGCCAGCCACAGCATCAACAGGTCCCAGACCTGCCAGAACGGGGACGCCCAGCGGCCGGCCACGAAGGCGAAGCCGATCTTGGAGACGCCGCCGTCGAGCACCAGCTGGATCAGCAGGTGGCCGATGACCAGGACGACGAGGACGATGCCCGAGAGGCGCATGAAGAGCCACGCGGCCATCTCGAAGTTGCCGCGGGTCGAGCGCGGGGTCTTGCCCGTGCGCTTGCGCGGGGCCTCGATGTACGGAGCCGGGTTCTCGACGTCGTAGAGGGAAACGCCCTCCACGTCGCCGATCGACTTTTCGAAAGAAGTGTCAGAAGACATGCGTGTCACTTCCCGAACAGTTCGAGGTACGCGTGGTTCAGGACGGGGTACACGGCCCCGGCCATCAGCACGATCCAGATGCTCACGACGGTCCAGAGCATCTGCTTCTGGTAGCGCGGGCCCTTGGACCAGAAGTCCACAGCGATGACACGGAGACCGTTGAGCGCGTGGAAGAGGATGGCGGCGACGAGGCCGTACTCCAGCAGCGCGACGATCGGGGTCTTGTAGGTAGCCACGACATCGTCGTACGCCTCGGGGGAGACGCGAACGAGAGCGGTGTCGAGGACGTGTACGAACAGGAAGAAGAAAATGAGGACGCCGGTGACTCGATGAGCCACCCAGGACCACATTCCTTCCCGGCCGCGGTACAACGTTCCAGCCGGCACGGAAAACCCTCCGGAAGCGGGATGGGGGCCAGCCGGCTTCGTTGTCGGTCGGGCCCGGCCGGGTACGGTCCTCCGGCCCCGCACATCGTAGCGACGCTTTGTCGGTTCCTTCGCCCGGGGGTCTTCGGTGTGATCAAACAGGCACGGACGGACTATCCCACAGGCGCGAATAGCCCGATTTCCGCCGCAGACGGGCCATCTGCCGAGGTCAGCCAGCGTGTCAGGTCCAGCAGCCGCGCCTGCGCGACGCGGCGCAGCTCGTCGGCGGAGATCGCCCGCTCCTCGTCCACCTCGTGACCCATTCGACGCCGGATCGCGCCCAGCAGCTGGTCCGCCTGCTCCTCCGGCGGATGCCCGTCGAGGCAGATCACGAATGCGTGGCCGAACTTCCGTTCGTATTCGGCGTGTGCGGCGTCGAGCGCCAGCAGTGCGGCGTACGGGGCCCCGTGGGCCAGCTCCACCGAGAACTCGGCGGTCAGTGCCTCGGACAGGTCCGACTGGGAGAGGTCGTACGAGGCCTCGTCCGCGGCGGCGAGCAAAGCGCCGGAATCTGGGTAGGGGCGGTGTGCGGCCACCCGGTGCGCCCAGCGCCGGCTGCCGCAGCAGTGCATCAGGGCCGCCTGGGCGGCTTCGAGTGGCAGGGTGTTGAACCGCGCCAGCCCGGAGCCGTGAGAGGAGTCGGAACTGCCGCGGGCCTGTGCCGGAAGGTGGCTGGACAGCGGGGGGCTCCTCGGGGCGCGGCGCGGGTGTACCGCCACGCTATCGACGCAGGGCAGGCTGTGTCGTACCCATTCGAGGATTTCACCCGGAAGTGAGCCGAAAGGATGACGTGGGCGCCACAGGCGTGAACGAAGAGGGGAGGGCGACCGAGGCCGCCACCCCCCACAGGAGAGGCCCCGGTCGCCATCCGTCACGGACTCGTGCGACAAGCCCGTATCCCTGTCAGCGCCCGAAGTGCGTTTTGTGTCACACCTCGCTCCGCGCAGGGATCGTTGCTGGTTGTACAACTCGTGGACGAGAGGTGCTTGAAAGCCGTAACGTGCTGATTTGCGCCACACGTACAGGACAGTGAACGGGTTGGGGACTTTGCTGGGGGACGACGCGGAGCTGACCGCCGCGGTGCTCGCGGCACAGGACGGCGACGAGAACGCGTTCCGTACTGTGTACCGCGCCGTGCACCCGCGCCTGCTCGGATACGTACGCACGCTCGTCGGGGACGGCGACGCGGAGGACGTGACCTCCGAGGCCTGGCTGCAGATCGCCCGCGACCTCGACTCCTTCACCGGCGACGCCGACCGCTTCCGCGGCTGGGCCGCCCGCATCGCCCGCAACCGTGCCCTGGATCACATCCGGATGCGCGGCCGCCGCCCCGCCATCGGCGGCGACGAGACGGAGCTCACAGGCTGGGCCGCCGACTGCGACACGGCCGGCGCGGCGATGGAGGCCCTCTCCACCGGGGTGACCATGGCGCTCATCGCGCAACTTCCCCAGGATCAGGCGGAAGCCGTCGTCCTGCGGGTGGTGGTCGGCCTGGACGCCAAGAGCGCCGCCGAGACCCTCGGCAAGCGGCCCGGAGCCGTACGCACCGCCGCGCACCGGGGCCTCAAGAAGCTCGCCGAGCTCCTCGGCGACCAACCGGGCCCGGATACGGACTCGGATCTGGAGGGCAGGGTCGGCCATAATGCCGGTGGCCAGGCACGGGGCGGCGGGGGCGGGAGGGATCTCGACGCCGTACCCGCGCAGCGCGGCCATGGCGGGGGCCTCGTAGAACAAACCGGTGTGACGCATTCACGTTGGCGGACGCAGAAGGACATGTGATGGCCGACGAGCGCGAGAGGTGGCTGGACCCAGCCGCGGCGGAACGACTGCTGCGCGGAGAACCGGTGGAACCTGTGGGGCCAGCCGCCGAAGCGGGAGCCCGGCATGAAGCCGCCCGGCTGCGCGCCGCCCTCGACTCCCTGAACGCACTGGGCGCCCCCGCGTCCGCGAGCACGGAACTGCCCGGCGAGGCCGCGGCCCTGGCCGCCTTCCGCGCGGCGCGCGGCACGGCCGGTCCGGCAGCGGCCGGATCCCGCGCCGGCGGCTCCGGCGCACCCCCGGTCGACCTCGGCCGCACCCTCATCAGCAGCGCCACGGTCCCCGTACCCCGGCGCGGCCGGGCCCTGCGGCCCGTACGGTTCGGCCTGGCGGCCGCCCTGGCGAGCATCGCGGTCGGCGGACTCGCCGCCGCGGCGGGGGCCGGACTGCTGGACCAGCCCCGGCGCACCGCCGCGGGCCCCGGACCGGCGATGTCCGTCAGCGCGGACGGGACCCCGGCCCAGGGCGCCGACAGCGGCTCGCCCACGCTCAGCCCGCAGCTCCGGCCGAACCCGCTGCGGGACGGCACCGGGGAGTCGGCGGCCGCGGGCACGCCCGCGCCCTCGGGCGGCACCGGGGAGAACGCGACCACGGACGGCGCGGCCTCGGCCGGTTCCGGCGCCTCACCGGGCGCGGGCGTGACCGGCGGTTCGGGCAAGGACGCCCAGGGCGGCAAGGACGGAGACCGGCAGGGCTTCGGCAGCGGAGGCACGACCGGAACCGACGGCAAGGACCGCGACAAGGACCGGGAGAACCACCGCAGGGCCGTGGACCTCTGCAAGGACTACCGGGCGGGCCACCTCAACGACGACCGGCGCAAGCGGCTCTCGGCCCTGGCCAACGGTCTCGCGCGCATCCCGTTCTACTGCGAGGCGCTGCTCGACGGGGTCACCGACGGCGGCCGCCGTACCGACGGCGCGTCGGACGGCGTGCTCAAGGCCCCGTCCCTGGCGCCGGCGCTCTCCGGAACCCCTGCGGCGACCCACTGATCCGCCGCTGGAACATGCCCCCGGCACATGACCGGACGCATGTGCCGACCCTGCTGTAACACTTTTCGAACCGGTGACGCAGTACGTAACGAGCCGACTGGTCATCGGCCGCGCATGAGCCGGGGTTCCCCCCGTACCCCTGGGCTCTGCGCAACCGGCGCGGGCGGGGCACGTTCCCCCGGCCCTGCCCGCGCCCTCTACTTCTCACCAGTAGACGACGACCTTGTCGCCGACCTGGACCTGGTCGAAGAGCGCCGACAGCTTCCCCTTGTCCCGGACGTTCACACAGCCGTGCGAGGCGCCGGCGTAGCCGCGGGCCGCGAAGTCGGCCGAGTAGTGCACCGCCTGGCCGCGGCTGAAGAACATCGAGTACGGCATCGGCGTGTGGTAGATCGTCGACGTCCAGTCCTTGGCCTTCCACTCCACCTTGAACTCGCCCTCGCGGGTCGGGGTGTTCTCCGAGCCGAAGCGCACGTCCATCGTGGAGACGACCTTGCCGTCGATCATCCAGGCGAGGGTGCGGCTCTCCTTGCTGATGCACATGACGCGGCCCGTCATGCAGCGCGGGTCCGGCGCGTCGACCTCGTTGGTCGTCGGCGGGTCCAGCTCGTCGGCGGTGGGCTTCTTCGTGACGCTCTGGATCTTCTTCCAGGTGGCCTCGTCGACCGAACCGGTGGGGTTCAGCCCGTTCTTCGACTGGAAGGACTTGACCGCCGCGGTGGTCTTCGTGCCGTAGAAACCGGTGGGCGCGACCGACATCAGCTTGAGCTGCTTCAGGCGGGCCTGGAGCTCGCGCACCTGATCGCTGTCGTCGCCGTTCGCCATGATCTGCTTCACGGAGGGCGAGGCGGACGGGGACGCCGAGGCGGACGGCGAGGCCGACGGCGAGGCCTCGCCGGGCTTGTTGTCCGTGGACGGCGAGGCTTCGGGTGTGGCTCCCGCCGCGGGCGAGGACGGAGCCGAGGAGGCCGAGCCCTTGGACTCGTCCTTCTGCGGTCCGCATGCGGTCGCGGCGAGCGCGACGGCGGTAGCCACCCCGAGCGCGCGGATTATGACTCTCTGGCGGTGCATGATGCAGTCCCCCGATTTCTACGTCGTGTACCTAGGTGATGCCTCGCGCGCGTGGAGAGTTGCACTCCGCCCCGGGATGTTGCGCCATTGTGACCAGGGCCCGTCCGCGGCCTTACGAAGCGATGAGCGGCCGGGGCGCTCCCCGGCGTTCGCCGGGGAAGGTTGTACCAGCCCGGGGCCCGCTCGCTCTACGGAGGGGTTCGTCACATGGCACGCACCGAGAGCGGAAACCCGATCGAACCCGTCTACGGGCCAGGCGATCTGACGGGGTGGGATGCGGCGGCCGAACTGGGCCAGCCGGGGGCATTCCCGTACACGCGGGGCATCTACCCGACCATGTACACCGGCCGGCCGTGGACCATGCGGCAGTACGCCGGATTCGGGACGGCCGCCGAGTCCAACGCCCGGTACCGGCAGCTCATCGCGGGCGGCGGGACCGGGCTGTCCGTGGCCTTCGACCTGCCGACGCAGATGGGGCACGACTCCGACGCCCCGCTCGCGCACGGCGAGGTCGGCAAGGTCGGGGTCGCCATCGACTCCGTCGACGACATGCGGGTCCTGTTCGACGGGATCCCCCTCGACCGGGTCTCCACCTCGATGACCATCAACGCCCCCGCCGCGCTGCTCCTGCTGCTCTACCAGCTGGTCGCCGAGGAGCACGGGATCGAGGGCGCGCAGCTGACCGGGACCGTCCAGAACGACGTGCTGAAGGAGTACATCGCGCGCGGGACGTACATCTTCCCGCCCGGGCCCTCGCTGCGGCTGACGGCCGACACCTTCCGCTACTGCCGGGCCGAGATCCCCAGGTGGAACACCATTTCCATCTCCGGCTACCACATGGCCGAAGCGGGGGCCTCGCCCGCGCAGGAGGTGGCCTTCACGCTCGCCGACGGCATCGCGTACGTCCGTACGGCATTGGCGGCCGGAATGGCGGTCGACGAGTTCGCGCCCCGGCTCTCCTTCTTCTTCGTCGCCCGCACCACCCTCCTGGAGGAGGTCGCGAAGTTCCGGGCGGCCCGCAGGATCTGGGCCCGGGTCATGCGGGAGGAGTTCGGGGCCCGGGACCCGAAATCGCTGATGCTGCGCTTCCACACCCAGACCGCCGGCGTGCAGCTGACGGCGCAGCAGCCCGAGCTGAACCTCGTACGGGTGGCCGTGCAGGCGCTGGCCGCCGTACTGGGCGGCACGCAGTCGCTGCACACCAACTCCTTCGACGAGGCGATCGCGCTGCCGACGGAGAAGTCGGCCCGCCTCGCGCTGCGCACCCAGCAGGTGCTCGCGTACGAGACGGACGTGCCGCACACCGTTGACCCCTTCGCGGGCTCGTACGCGGTGGAGCGGATGACGGACGAGCTGGAGGCGGCGGCCCGGGACCTGATGCGCCGGGTCGAGGACCAGGGCGGGGCGGTGGCCGCGATCGAGAACGGCTTCCAGAAGGCGGAGATCGAGAAGAACGCCTACCGCATCGCGCAGGAGACCGAGAGCGGGGAGCGGGTGGTGGTCGGGGTCAACCGGTTCGCGCTGGAGCGGGAGGAGCCGTACGAGCCGCTGCGCGTGGACCCGGCGATCGAGGCGCGCCAGTGCGAGGCCCTCGCCCGGCTGCGGGCGGAACGGGACGGAGCGGCGGTGGCGGCGGCGCTCGGGGCGCTGCGGGAGGCGGCGGCCGGGACGCACAACGTGCTCTATCCGATGAAGGAGGCGCTGCGGGCCCGGGCCACGGTGGGGGAGGTGTGCGGGGCGCTGCGGGAGGTGTGGGGGACGTACGAGCCGGTCGATTCCGCATGGTGAAACTCGCTGGACCGACAGGTGCGTCCCTATGGGACACTCCTGCACATGCTGGGTGTGACAGATCTTCCGACCTATCTCGCCGGCCTGGTGCTGATCATTCTGCTGCCGGGGCCGAACTCGCTCTACGTGCTGTCCGTCGCGGCCCGCCGCGGGGTGCGCACCGGGTACAAGGCCGCCGCGGGCGTGTTCACCGGCGACGCCGTCCTCATGCTGCTGACCGCGGTGGGCGCCGGGGCGCTGCTCCAGGCCAGCCCGCTGGTGTTCACCGTGGTCAAGGTACTCGGAGCCGGGTACCTGGCGTGGCTGGCCGTGGGCATGATGCGCGGCGCCTGGGCGCTGTGGCGCACGCGACGGGAGCGGGAGGAGGAGCCGGCCGCCGCCCCCGCCGACCCCGCCGAGAGCGAGCGGCCCTACCGGCGGGCGCTGCTGATCAGCCTCCTCAACCCGAAGGCCATCCTCTTCCTGATGTCCTTCTTCGTGCAGTTCGTGGACCCGTCCTACGCCTACCCGGCCCTGTCCTTCCTGGTCCTGGGCGGGCTGCTGCAGACCGGCAGCTTCCTGTACCTGACGCTGCTGATCTTCGGCGGTACCCGCCTGTCCGCCGCGTTCCGCCGGCGCAAGCGGCTGTCGGCCGGGGCGACCTCGGCGGCGGGCGTGCTGTTCCTCGGTTTCGCGGCCAAGCTCGCCACCGGTTGAGGCGCCTCAGCTGATGACGCGGCGCAGCCGCCGGGCCACGCGCCGCACCGCCCGGCTCCGCGGCAGGAACGACAGCTGTGCCGGGATGCCGCCGGGCAGGCCCAGGGAGGTCAGCCGGCGGCGGGTGAAGTAGCGCCAGGTGCGGGTGGTCAGGTGCCGCAGGAGGTAGGCCTCGGCGGCCGGCCGGCGCGCGGCCAGGATGTGCGGCTGCATGGTGAAGCCGACCGCGGTGACCAGCCCGGTGAGATCCGCCGGGGGTTCCTTGGGCTCATCCGCCGCCAGCTCCGGGACCAGGGCGTCCACCAGGGTCAGCGGGATCCGGTTGCTGTTCGGGTACGGGGTCAGGCGGGCCAGTATGGCGTCCGTACCGGTCCGGGCCACCGGGAGCCCGTACAGCGTGGCGGCGGTCAGCAGCCCGGTGGAGAAGCAGCCGACGACGAGGGCCGGGTGCAGCCGCTGGTAGAGGGTCTCGGCCAGGACCGGGGTGTCGATCACGGTCAGGCGGGCGCCGAGCCGCTCGGCCTCCGCCTCCGCGCGGCGCGAGTAGGCGGCCGGGGCGCTGGGGTGGGGTTTGAAGACGAGCTCGGTGTGGCCGCGCGCGTACGCGCCCCGGACCATCGAGACGTGGAGCTCCTCCTCCTCTTCCGGGGTCATGAGGTCGAGCGCAGAGAGGTACTGGCCCAGGAGCAGCGCGGGGGCCTCTCCGATCCCGTCTGGGCCGATGCCGGCCAGGTCCGCGTCGTGCGCGGGCAGGTCCGCCAGGACCTTCAGGAACGGCTCCGTCGGCACCAGCTCGGCCGGTACCCCGAACTCGGTCAGCAGCAGCGGCTCCAGCCCCGGTACGAGGTCCAGGTGGAGCACCCGCCGGACGCGCATCCCGAGCTGCGGGTCGAGCCGGAAGCGGGTGGGCCCGTAGCTCATCAGCCCGTCGGCGTAGACGTCGACGGCGGCCCCCGGGAAGAGCCGGCACAGGGTCTGGGCGGGCGGCACCTGGAGGGACTCGACGATCAGCTCGACGCGGTCCTCGCCAAGGCCCCACAGGGCGCGCAGCTGCCGCTCCCACAGGGGGACGTCCTCCGTGCGCGGGGCCCAGGTGCTCGGGTGCTGCGGTGCGATGACCCGGTTCCAGTCGAGCACCTCGTCGAAGCGGGTGCGCAGGGTGGCGAAGCCCGGCATGTCCGCGACGCCGGGACTGACCTCGGCGGTGACGGAGTGGTTGCTGGTCAGGAGGATGCGGCGGTCGGCGGGCGGGAAGCAGCCGGAGTCGATGCCCGCGGCGAGGGTGGCCGCGCCGTAGAGGGTGGAGGCCAGGAAGATCTGCGTGGGCATCAGGCGGTCGCCCCCGGGGCGGAGGCGGTGCGGCCGGCATGGCCCTTGCGGCCGGTGAGGGCGCCGAGGGAGGTGAGGCGGCCACCGGTGCGCACGCGGCGCAGCAGGGTGGAGCGCTCCAGGTCCATCGAGTCCAGGACCCGTTCCAGTACGTCCTGGGGCATGCGACCGAGCGCGGCCGTGCTCATCGAACGGAGTTTTTTGGCCACGGCCGGTTCGAACCTCTCGATGGAGCCGAAATGGTGCGCGATAATCGCGCAATATGTTCGGACGGCTTTCGGGAGCAGCAGGTCGGATTCTCGGTCCGCGACGACGTCCGAGATCACTTGATCAAATGCGCGGATGAAATCGAGCTGCCGTTCGTCACCGATTTGCGTCAGCGAGGTGGAAACCCCGCGCCGGTAGAAGATTCCGGGCATTCCGACCGCGGCGAAGGACTCCGCCTCCCGGTGCAGCCGCCAGATCCACGGCCGGTCCTCCGCCGTGCGCAGCCCGTCGGTGAAGTGCAGCAGCCCGCGGTCCAGCAGCCGCCGGTGGTACATGCCGGCCCACGCGTACGGGTAGTCCACCGAGGTGGCCCGGTCGGCGGGCAGGATCGCGGAGCGCGGGTCGGCCACGACCGACTGCGGCCCGCAGGGGACGCGGCGCACGCTGCGCGCCCTGCCGGTGCACTGCACATGGTCGGTACGGACGAAGTCGCAGCTCAGGGCCTCTATGGCGGCCAGGGTCCTGCCGAGGTGGCCGGGGGCCAGCCAGTCGTCCCCGTCCAGGAAGGCGAGGTACTCGCCGCGGGCCGCGTCCAGACCGGTGTTCCGCGCGGTGGCCAGGCCGCCGTTCCGCTCGTGTCTGAGGAGCACCGCCCCGGGCAGCTCGTTCGCCGCCCGCTCCAGCAGGCCGGGCGTCCCGTCCGTCGAGCAGTCGTCGACGAGCAGGAACTCGAAATCGTCCCGGGCGTTGAGTTCGAGACTCTTCAGGGCATCCGGTGCGTATGTCTGCACGTTGTAGAACGGCACGACAACAGAGAGCTTGGGCACCTGCAAGACATTAGGACGCCGCTTGGCATTCACTGTGGCCCGGATGAGGATTCCACATGAACGGCGCGGGGCGGGCGCGTTAACCCGGGCAGATTCGCATTTAGTCGACGGGCTGTTAACCCTCTGTTGTGCATTCGTTGGGCCGATCACCGAAATTGCGGAATAGCTTCTCCGGCGTGCCAGAACGCAAACGCGTCGCCGTACTCGCCGATTCCGATACGCGATGGAAATGGGGCGCACTCACCGCCCGCCGTCTCGTGCCCGACCACCAGCTCACCGGATACCTGCTGCGGGGCCGCGCCACGCCCACCGCCCGCCAGCTCGGCGAGGTGGGGGTCGAAGCCGACCGGCTGACCGAGGTGACCTGCGCGGAGTTCCTCGCCGAACTCGGGCGGGAGGAGTACGACGTGGTCGTCCTCGCCCTCGTCGGCGGGGCCGTCCAGGCCGTCCTGCACGGGGCCCGCGCCCTGTGGCCCGCCCCGGCGGCCCGGCCCGTCCTCGTCACCGGCTACGTGGGCGTCGTGTACGAGAAGCTCGCCGACGGGCTGCTGCTGCGGCACGGGGCCGACCTCGTCCTCGCCAACTCCCGCCACGACGCGGAGCGGTTCCGTGCCGTGTACGAGGGCGTCGGGGCGGACGCGGACGCCGTCACCGAGACCGCGCTGCCGTTCCTGGGCGGGGCGCCGTACGAGCCGGCCGGGAGCCGGGCCCACACGGTGGTCTTCGCCGTGCAGCCCTCGGTCCCCGACAGCCGCGCCGACCGCGCGTACCTGCTGGAGCGGGCGGCCGGGCACGCGCGGCTGCACCCGGACCGCGAGGTGCTGATCAAGCTGCGCAGCCGGCCTGGGGAGCACACCACGCACCTGGAGGAGCAGCCGTACCAGCGGCTCGCCGCCAAGGTCCCCGGCGGGCTGCCGGCCAACTGCCGCCTCGTGTACGGGAACATGGGCGAGGTCCTGGACGGCACCGACCTGCTGGTCACCGTCTCCTCGACCGCCGCCCTGGAATCCCTGCACCGCTCCATCCCGACGGCCGTCCTCACCGACCTCGGCGTCCGCGAGGCCCTCGGCAACCACCACTTCCTCGGCTCGGGCTGCCTGGCCTCGTGGGACCAACTCGACGCGGGTCTGCTCCCGCAAGGGGACGCGGACTGGCTGGCCGCCCAGGGCGTCCGGCCCGCGGCCGCCGGGCGTGCCGCGCACACGGCGGCTCCGGATGCGCCGGGGTCGGCCGCGCCGGCCTCAGCCGCGCCGGGGCCCGCTGCCGCGGGTGCTGCGTACGTGCCGGTGTCGGGTGCCCCGGCCCCGGCCCCGGCCCCGGCCTCGGCCGGGTCGGCTGCGGCTGCGGTTACCGAGCCAGGCGGCCCGTACGACGCCTACGCCGTGGCCCGGGCGAAGGTCGCCGAGCTCGCGGGACAGCCCCAACTTCCCTCCCCCGCTCCGTACTACACGCTCACCACCGCCCCCGGCTACCTGCCCGGGATCCTCGCGCGGCATCACCTCGGGCCCGACGGGACTCCGCTGCCCGGGGCCGTCCGCCCGACGGCGGGTGGGTCCCGGGTGCGGCAGCGGCTGAGGTCGTACCTGCGCGAGGCGGCCAGGGGGGCGTACCGGCACGGGGTGCAGCGCGTGGCCCCCGTGATCCGCCGGATGGGGGAGCTGTGAGCCCCCGCCCGGCGCCCGGCGCGGGACCCGGCACGGGGCCCGGCATGGGGCCCGGCATGGGGCCCGGCATGGGGCCCGGCATGGGGCCCGGCATGGGGCCCGGCATGGGGCCCGGCATGGGGCCCGGCATGGTGCCCGGCACGGGGCCCCGCACGGCGCCCGGCGCGGGACCTGGCATGGTGCCCGGCACGGGGACCGGCGCGGGGCCCGGCATGGTGCCCGGCATGGGGCCCCGCACAGCGCCCCCTGTGAGCCCCCGCACGGGGTCCGGCATGGGGCCCCGCACGGCGCCCGGCGCGGGACCCGGCATGGTGCCCGGCGCGGGACCCGGCATGGGGCCCGGCCCGGGGACCGGGATGGGGCCCCGCACGGCGCCCGGCACGGCGCCCGGCACGTGGCCCCGTACCGCCCCCGGCGGCCCCCGCGTGCTCGCCGTGATCCCGGCGCGTGGCGGCTCCAAGGGGGTCCCGGGCAAGAACCTCGCCGAGGTGGCCGGGGTGCCGCTCGTGGCCAGGGCCGTCCGGGCCTGCCTCGCCGCGCCGACCGTCACCGACGTGGTGGTCTCCACCGACTCCGCGGGCATCGCCGACGCGGCCCGCGCCGCCGGGGCCGATGTGATCTCCCGCCCCGCCGCCATCTCCGGCGACACGGCGAGCAGCGAAGCCGCCCTGCTGCACGCCCTCGACGCCTTCGAGGAACTGCACTCCCTCGCCGTGGACGTGGTCCTCCTCGTCCAGTGCACCAGCCCCTTCCTCACCCCCTCGGACGTCGAGTCGGTCGCCGCCGCCGTCGCCACCGGCGCGGCCGACTCGGCCCTCACCGTCGCTCCCTTCCACGGATTCCTCTGGCGGGACCACGACGGGGAGGGCGCCGGCGTCAACCACGACAAGGCCGTCCGCCCCCGCCGCCAGGACCGCCCCCAGGACCTCCTGGAGACCGGCGCCGCCTACGCCATGGACACCGCCGGCTTCCGGGCCGCCCGGCACCGGTTCTTCGGCCGCACCCTCCCCGTCGCCACCGACCCCGCGCGGGTCCTGGAGATCGACGACCCGCACGACCTGGAGCGGGCCCGCCTGCTCGCCCCGCTGTTCACCCCACCGCTCGACACCCCGCGTACCGAACGAAGGACGTCACCTGCCATGACCGCCGCCACCCCCAACGCCCGTACTCGTAGCTTCGGTTCGCGCATCGCCGGCCCCGGCCGCCCCGTCTACGTCGTCGGCGAGATCGGCATCAACCACAACGGCGACCTCGGCAACGCCTTCGCCCTCATCGACGCCGCCGCCGAAGCCGGCTGCGACGCCGTCAAGTTCCAGAAGCGCACCCCCGAGATCTGTACCCCGCGCGACCAGTGGGACATCGAGCGCGACACCCCCTGGGGCCGCATGACCTACATCGACTACCGCCACCGCGTCGAGTTCGGCGAGGCCGAGTACCGCGCCATCGACGAGCACTGCGCCAAGCGCGGCATCGACTGGTTCGCCTCCCCGTGGGACACCGAGGCCGTCGCCTTCCTGGAGAAGTTCGACGTCCCCGCCCACAAGGTGGCCTCCGCCTCCCTCACCGACGACGAGCTGCTGCGCGCCCTGCGCGCCACCGGCCGCACCGTCGTCCTCTCCACCGGCATGTCCACCCCGCGCCAGATCCGCCACGCGGTGGAGGTGCTCGGCAGCGACAACATCCTTCTCTGCCACGCCACTTCGACGTACCCGGCCAAGGCCGAGGAGCTCAACCTGCGGGTGATCAACACCCTCCAGGAGGAGTACCCGAACGTCCCGATCGGCTACTCCGGCCACGAGACGGGCCTGCAGACCACCCTCGCCGCCGTCGCCCTCGGAGCCACCTTCGTAGAGCGGCACATCACCCTCGACCGCGCGATGTGGGGCTCCGACCAGGCCGCCTCCGTCGAGCCCGGCGGCCTCACCCGCCTGGTCCGCGACATCCGCACCATCGAGACCGCCCTCGGCGACGGCGTCAAGCGCGTCTACGACTCCGAGCTGGGCCCCATGAAGAAGCTCCGCCGCGTCCAGGGCGAACTCGCCGCCGTCTGACCTGCGGTCCGCTGCACGAGGCTCTCCCCGCCCCGCCCCTTCCCGCTGTGCCGACATGCGACTCCGCCGCGCGGCGGGGGCTCGTCCTCGTCCCCCGATCGGGGGTGCCCGGCCGTACCGGCCGGCAAGCGGGGTCCGGGGCCGCAGGCCCTGGTTCCGGGAAGGGGCGGGGCGGGGGAAACGGCACCGCGCAGCGGCTCCGCACCCCGAAGAGGAGTCGTCGTGAACATCCCTGCATCCACCCTCGCCTTCGTCGAGAGCCCGGTCCAGCTCCTCAACGTCCTGGAGTGGGCCCACCAGCGGACCGGGCAGCGGCCCCTGCTCAACGGGGTTCCCGGTCAGCCGGGCCGCGGCGCGGCAGCCCCCGCGCCGGGCGGAGTACGAATCGTCGTGCTGCCGCCCACCGACCCGATGTCCCGCGGCCAGCTGCGCCGCGTCTCCGGCATCGCCCGGGACGAGGGACACGCCGTGCAGTGGCAGGAGGCCCGCGGCGGCGCCGGCGCGCCCTTCAGGGCGCTGGCGGCGCTCGCCGGACAGGTCCGCCGGGCCGAGCGGATCGTCGTCGGCGACCCCTTCTCCCGGTTCGTCCAGCTCCTGCTGGTCCCGGCCCGGGCGAAGGAACTCGTCGTCGTCGACGACGGCACCGCCACCATGGAGTTCCTGGCGCAGGCCGGCCGCGGCGAACGGCTCCGCCGCTGGCACCGGGTCGGCGGCGGCACCCTCGGCCGGCTCAAGGAGCTCGCCTACGCCCCGGTCTCCGGCCGGGCCCGGCGCCGGCTGACCCCGGGCGCGGGCCGCCGCGTGGAGGTCTTCACCTCCATGCCCGTCACCCCGCTGCCCGGGATGGAGCTGCGCGTCAACGACTTCGCCTGGACCCGCGCCCGCTTCGGTCCGCCCCGCCTGACCAAGGGCACCGACCTCGTCGGCACCTCGCTCGTGGAGACCGGCGTGGTCGACCCGGCCCGCTACCTGGAGGCCGTGCGCGCCCTGACCCTGGAGCACGGTGCCACCCGCTACTTCGCGCACCGCCGGGAGTCCCCCGAGAAGTTGCGCTCCCTCAGCGAGGCGACCGGGCTGGAGATCGTACGGCCGGACCTGCCGCTGGAGCTGATCGCCCGGCGCGGACCCGTCGGACGTACGATCGTCAGCTTTCCGTCCACGGTCGTCCACACGCTGCCGTACGCGCTGGCCGGTACCGGCGTGACCGTGGCCGTATGCGATATCGACCCCGACTGGCTCACCGGGTCCGCCTCCCCGAGGGCCCGCGGCTTCCTCGCCGGGGTCACCGACACCGCCCGCGATGTGCACAGACTCCCAGCCCAGGCGGCTCCCGCGGCCGGATGAGCGCGCGAGTTTACCCCCGGGCTCGCCCGGTCATGCGTCCAGAGGCCGGGTTTCTTTCCCCTAACGGCATGAACTTTTCGTGATCCCCCGCCAGTTGAGCCATCCGTGCGCCTACCCTTCAACGGGTGAACCAGTTGATGTCCCGCGAGTCCCTGACCGACCGGCCCGACGCGCCCGAGCGGCCCGAGCTGCCCGGCAAGCTTCCGGATCACCTGCGTGCCGAACTGATCGCCTTCCGCCGGGACTTGCACATGCACCCGGAGCTCGGACACCAGGAATTCCGCACCACGGCCGCGATCAAGGCCCGGCTCGAGAAAGCCGGCCTGCGACCACGGGTGCTGAAGTCCGGCACGGGCCTGGTCTGTGACGTGGGGACCTGGGACGGTGCGCGGCCGATGCTGGCCCTGCGCGCGGACATCGACGCCCTGCCCATCCCGGATGCCAAGACGCACGTCTCGTACCGCTCGACCTTCCCGGACCGCGCCCATGCCTGCGGCCACGACGTGCACACCGCCGTCGTCCTCGGCGCCGGCCTGGTCCTCGCCGAGCTCGACCGCCAGGGCCTGCTGCCCCGGCCGGTGCGGCTGCTGTTCCAGCCCGCCGAGGAGGTCCTGCCGGGCGGGGCGACCGACGCCATCGAGTCCGGGGTCCTGGACGGCGTGGGGAAGATCGTCGCCGTGCACTGCGACCCCCGCGTCGACGCGGGGCGGATCGGGCTGCGGCCCGGCCCCATCACCTCGGCGTGCGACCGGCTGGAGGTCAGCCTGACCGGCTCCGGCGGGCACACCGCGCGGCCGCACCTGACCACCGATCTGGTGACGGCCGCCGCCCGGGTGGCCGTGGACGTCCCGGCCCTGCTGACCCGCCGGATGGACGCCCGTTCGGGCATGTCGGTCACCTGGGGCCGGATCGAGGCCGGGCACGCCTGCAACGTCATCCCGATGCACGCCGAGCTGTCCGGAACCGTTCGGTGCCTCGACCTGAACGCCTGGCACGACGCCCCGGACATGATCCACGCGGCGATCGACGAGGTCGCGACCATGCACGGGGCCAAGTTCGAGATCAACCACGTCCGCGGGGTGCCGCCGGTGGTCAACGACCCGGTGATCACCGAACTGCTCCGTGAGGCGATGGCGGTCCGGCGCGGCCCCGAGGCGATCGAGGACACCGAGCAGAGCCTGGGCGGGGAGGACTTCTCCTGGTACCTGGAGCACGTTCCGGGCGCCATGGCCCGCCTGGGGGTCCGTACGCCCGGCGACACGGCCAAGCGGGACCTGCACCGGGGTGACTTCGACGTGGACGAGTCGGCGATCGCCGTCGGAGTGGAGTTCTTCACGGCCGCGGCCCTGCTGGACGGGCGGCGCGTCCGCCATGTGAGGTAAAGCGCCGGGCAAAGTCCGTACAACATTCGCGTGTCTCCCGGCGGGTGTGTCCAGCCCTTGGTACACAAGGGCTGGACGCGTGAGGAGTTACCGATCGGTCACTGTCCGGTTCGCGACGATCCGATAACGACTCATGAACGGGCCTTTAACTGACATCTACGCGCGTTACGATCGCGGCGAAACCAGCGCCGGTCGTGGCGCTTCGGTCAGGTTTTGAAGGAGCCTCCCCTTGCGCCGGATCACCAGGATCGCCACCGTGGGCATCGCGTCCGCGGCGCTGGCCCTCTCGGCCACCGCCTGTGGCGGTAAGAAGTCTTCGGACACCGGATCTTCCCCGTCGGCGGGCGAAGCCAGCGCCGCCATCGCGTACGACATCGGTGGCCGCGGCGACCAGTCGTTCAACGACGCCGCCTTCGCGGGCCTCGAGCAGGCCAAGAACGACCTGAAGATCAAGACCGCCGAGGCGGAGCCCACCGACGGCGAGGGCGAGGCCGACAAGGTCCAGCGCCTCACCGAGCTCGCGCGCAAGGGCAACAACCCGGTCATCGGCGTCGGCTTCGCCTACGCCCCGGCCATCAAGAAGGTCGCGCCGAAGTTCCCGAAGACCACCTTCGGCATCATCGACGACACCTCGGTGACCGGCCCGAACATCGCCAACCTCGTCTTCAACGAGGAGCAGGGCTCCTACCTGGCCGGCGTCGCCGCCGCCAAGGTCTCCAAGACCGGCACGGTCGGCTTCATCGGCGGTGTCGAGGTTCCGCTGATCAAGAAGTTCGAGGCGGGCTTCACCCAGGGCGTCAAGGACACCAACCCGAACGCCAAGGTGCTCTCCCAGTACCTGACCCAGCCGCCGAACTTCGACGGTTTCGCCAAGCCCGACCTCGGCAAGGCCGCCGCGCAGGGCCAGATCGACGCGGGCGCCGACGTGGTCTACGCCGCCGCCGGTCTCGCCGGCTCGGGCGCCATCGAGGCCGCCTCCGCCAAGGGCAAGTGGGCCATCGGCGTCGACTCCGACCAGTACAACCAGGCCGGTCTGTCGAAGTACAAGGAGCACATCCTGACCTCGGTCACCAAGGACGTGCAGGACTCCGTCTTCAACCTGATCAAGTCGGTCAAGGACGGCAAGCCGGAGACCGGTGAGATCCGCTACGGCCTGGACAAGGACGGCGTCGGCCTGGCCGACTCCAACCCCGAGTACAAGAAGATGGCCGACGTCATCGCCGCGGTGGACAAGGCGAAGGCCGACATCATCGCGAAGAAGATCACCGTCAAGACCGCCCCGTAAGGCCCTTCCTGACGGATGGTTCGTGGTCTCCGGGGTCCGGGAAGCGGTCTCTACCGCTCCCGGGCCCCGCACCGCGTCCGACCCCAGTCCGTGATCCTTGTGGCCAGTTGGCCACAGGTTTTCACTTTCGACAGTGCTACGCGCGTAGAAGCATCGTGGACGCGATACTTTCTCTCCCCGCCCTGTCCCCCCTGCCTCCGCTCCTTCCGCGCCAAGGAGAGTGCGTCATCAACGCGTCCAGCCCCCCTCTCGCCGTAGAACTGCACGGCATCACCAAGCGTTTCCCCGGCGTCGTCGCCAACAAGGACATCGCGATCAGCGTCCGCAAGGGCACGGTCCACGCCCTGATCGGCGAGAACGGTGCCGGCAAGTCGACCCTGATGAAGATCCTCTACGGCATGCAGAAGCCGGACGAGGGAACCATCGCCATCGACGGGGAGCAGGTCTCCTTCCACAGCCCCGGCGACGCCATCGCGCGCGGCATCGGCATGGTGCACCAGCACTTCATGCTCGCCGACAACCTCACCGTCCTGGAGAACGTGGTCCTCGGCGGCGAGAAGCTCTACGGCATCGGCGCCAAGGCCCGTAAGAAGATCAAGGAGATCTCGGACGCGTACGGCCTCGGCGTGCGTCCCGACGCCCTGGTCGAGGACCTCGGTGTCGCCGACCGGCAGCGCGTGGAGATCCTCAAGGTCCTCTACCGCGGCGCGAAGATCCTCATCCTCGACGAGCCGACCGCCGTGCTCGTGCCGCAGGAGGTGGACGCGCTCTTCGACAACCTGCGGGAGCTCAAGGCCGAGGGCCTGACGGTCATCTTCATCTCGCACAAGCTGGGCGAGGTCCTGAAGGTCGCGGACGACATCACCGTCATCCGGCGCGGCACCACGGTCGGCACCGCCGACCCGAAGACCGCCACCACCAAGCAGCTCGCCGAGCTGATGGTCGGCGCGGAGCTGCCCTCCCCGGAGACCCGTGAGTCGACCGTGACGGACGTCCCGATGCTGGAGGTCCGGGGCCTGTCCCTGGCCGAGTCGGGGGTGCCCGCCGCACCGCTGCCCATGGCCCCGCCGGAGGGCACGACCGACGACACGTACGTCCACGAGAACGTGTCCGTCGGCCGCCTGCTGCTCGACAACATCGACTTCACGATCCACAAGGGCGAAGTCCTCGGTATCGCCGGTGTCGAAGGCAACGGCCAGACCGAGCTGATCGAAGCCCTCATGGGCATGAACACCCCCGACGCGGGCGTGATCACGCTGGACGGCGAGGACATCACCAAGGCCCCCGTCCGCAAGCGCCGCGTCAACGGCATCGGCTACATCCCCGAGGACCGCCACCGCCACGGCCTGCTGCTGGAATCCCCGCTGTGGGAGAACCGCATCCTCGGCCACGTCACCGAGGTGCCCAACTCCAAGCGCGGCATCCTCGACCCGAAGGCCGCCCGCAAGGACACCGAGCGGATCGTGCGCGAGTACGACGTCCGCACGCCCGGCATCGAGGTCACCGCGGCCTCGCTCTCCGGCGGCAACCAGCAGAAGCTGATCGTCGGCCGCGAGATGAGCCACAACCCGAAGTTCCTCATCGCCGCCCACCCCACCCGCGGTGTGGACGTCGGTGCGCAGGCGCAGATCTGGGACGCGATCCGCGAGGCCCGCCGCGAGGGCCTGGCCGTCCTGCTCATCTCCGCGGACCTGGACGAGCTCATCGGCCTGTCCGACACCCTGCGGGTGATCTACCGCGGCCGCCTGGTCGCGGACGCCGACCCGGCGACCGTCACCCCGGAGGAGCTGGGCACCGCCATGACGGGCGCCGCCTCCGGGCACCTGGAAGCAAACAACAACCACTCCGCCGCCGGAACCGAGCCCGGTACCGATGCACCGGAGGACGAGGCCCGATGAAGAAATTCGACAAGGACCGGCTGATCCTCGGCTTCGCCGGGCCCGCGCTCGCGCTGGTCAGCGCCTTCCTGCTGACCGTGATCGTGCTGGCCGCGACGGGCATCGACCCGATCGAGCCGCTGCGCATCATGGTGGAGAACGCCGGCTTCGAGGACGTCCAGGTCCTCATCGTGAACCAGGCCGGTACGTACTACCTGGCGGCCCTGGCCGTGGCCATCGGCTTCCGGATGAACCTCTTCAACATCGGCGTCGACGGCCAGTACCGCCTCGCGGCGATGCTCTCCGCCGTGGTCGGCGCGGCCGTGGCCCTGCCGGGCCCGCTGCACCTGCTGCTGATCGTCCTCGTGGCGATGCTCGTCGGCGCCTTCTGGTCCGGCATCGCCGGTGTCCTCAAGGCCCAGCGCGGGGTCAGCGAGGTCGTCTCCACGATCATGCTGAACGCCATCGCGACCAGCCTGATCGCCTGGCTGATGCTGACGAAGAACCTCGGCGTCCAGCCGGCGGGCTCCAACGACCTGACGACCGGTGACATCGCCGAGTCCGGCTGGTTCCCGGCCGTCACCGTCGGCGACGGGCTGGAGATCTACGGCTTCACCTTCGTGGCCTTCGTCCTCGGCATCGTCTACTGGTTCGTGCTCAACCGCACCCGCTTCGGCTTCGACCTGCGCGCCACCGGCGCCAGCGAGTCCGCCGCCCAGGCCTCGGGCGTCGACGCCAAGAAGATGATCATCACCGCGATGCTCATCTCCGGCGCGGTCGCGGGCCTCGCGGGCATGCCGCAGCTGCTGGGCGAGACGCACACGTACAACCTGGCCTTCCCGACCGGCGTCGGCTTCACCGGCATCACCATCGCGCTGCTCGGCCGCAACAGCCCCGTCGGCATCTTCTTCGCCGCGTTCCTGATGGCCTTCATCGACAAGGCGTCCGCGGGCCTCGACACGGCCGGCTACGCCAAGGAGATCGGCACGATCATGAAGGGCCTGATCGTGATCGCGGTCGTCGTCTCGTACGAACTCGTCCGCCGCTACGGCATCCGGCGCCAGCAGCAGAAGGTCGGCGAGGAGCTCGCCGCCGGGCACGCCATCAAGACCGACAAGGAGGTCGCGGCGTGAGCACCAGCACTGTCTCCGCGACGGCCGCCGCCCCGAAGAAGTCCGGCGGCCGCAAGAAGCTCACCCTGCCCTGGATCATGCTGATCATCGCGGGCGCCCTCGCGCTGGTCTCCGTGGTCCGCCTGATCAGCGGCGCGAACGACCTGACCTCGGTCGGCCAGGTCTCCGGCGCCCTCTCCCTCGCGGTGCCGATCGGCCTCGCCGGTCTCGGCGGCCTGTGGGCCGAGCGCGCGGGCGTCGTCAACATCGGCCTCGAAGGCATGATGATCCTCGGTACCTGGTTCGGTGCCTGGGCGGGCTACCAGTGGGGCCCGTGGACCGGCGTCATCGCCGGTATCGCCGGCGGCGCCATCGGCGGCCTGCTGCACGCGATCATCACGGTCACCTTCAACGTGAACCACATCGTCTCCGGTGTGGCCATCAACATCCTGGCGCTGGGCTTCACCCAGTACCTGTCGAACTTCACCTTCGCGGACGCGCCGGGCGGCTCCTCCAAGCAGTCGCCGCAGGTCGAGCCGATCTACAAGATCACCGTGCCGGGGTTGTCCGACTGGATGTCGGACCTCCAGGGCAAGCACTGGTTCTTCGTCTCGGACCTCGCCGGCGTCATCGGCGGCCTGATCACCGAGCTGTCCCTGCTGACCGTCGTCGCCCTGCTGCTGATCCCGGGCACCTGGTGGGTGCTGTGGCGGACCACCTTCGGTCTGCGGCTGCGCTCCTGCGGTGAGAACCCCGTCGCCGCCGAGTCGCTGGGCGTCAACGTCTACAAGTACAAGTACATCGCCGTGATCGTCTCGGGCGCCCTCGCGGGCCTCGGCGGCGTGTTCCTCTCCGAGGTCGCCAGCCCCATCTACCAGGAGGGCCAGACCGGCGGCCGCGGCTACATCGGTCTCGCCGCGATGATCTTCGGTAACTGGATGCCGGGCGGCATGGCGCTGGGCGCGGGCCTGTTCGGCTTCATCGACAGCCTCAAGCTGCGCGGCGGCGCCACGAACGTCCACGCGATGCTGTTGCTGATCGCGATCGTGCTGATCCTGGTCTGCGTCTGGCAGCTGTACAAGAAGAAGTACCTCCAGGCCGGCATCTCGGCGGTCTGCGCCGCGCTGCTGTTCCTCTGGTACGCGCTCACCGACTCGGTGCCGAGCCAGTTCGTGGACGCCGCCCCGTACGTGACCACCCTGCTGGTGCTCGCGCTGTCCGCGCAGCGCCTGCGGATGCCGAAGGCGGACGGCATGCCGTACCGCAAGGGCCAGGGCAAGTGACGGCGGTGCCCACCGTCGACTGGGAGGCCCTGCGCGAGGCCGCCCGGGACGCCATGTCCCGGGCGTACGCCCCGTACTCGGGCTTCCCGGTCGGTGTCGCCGCGCTCGTCGACGACGGCAGGACGGTCGTCGGCTGCAACGTCGAGAACGCGAGCTACGGGCTCGGACTGTGCGCCGAGTGCGGCCTGGTCTCCTCGCTCCAGGCCACGGGCGGCGGCCGGCTGACGCACTTCACGTGCGTCGACGGCCGGGGCGAGATCCTCGTTCCGTGCGGCCGCTGCCGACAGCTGCTCTTCGAATTCGGCGGACCGGAACTGCTGGTGGAAACCCCGAAGGGGATCCTTCCGCTGGCGGAGATGCTGCCGCAGGCCTTCGGGCCCGACCATCTGAGATAGCCGTGCCGACGGCCCTCCACCCCCCGGGCGGAGGGCCGTCGTACTTCCGCAACCCCCTCTCTCTATGCGCGTAGAAGGAAGCACCACATGGACGTCATCTCCGTCATCCGGACCAAGCGGGACCGCGGCGAGCTGAGCCCCGAGCAGATCGACTGGGTCATCGACGCGTACACGCGCGGTGTCGTCGCCGACGAGCAGATGTCGGCCCTGGCGATGGCCATCCTGCTGAACGGCATGAACCGCGCCGAGATCGCGCGCTGGACCGCCGCGATGATCGCCTCCGGCGAGCGCATGAACTTCGACTCCCTCTCCCGCCCGACCGCCGACAAGCACTCCACCGGCGGCGTCGGCGACAAGATCACGCTGCCGCTGGCCCCGCTCGTCGCCGCCTGCGGCGCGGCCGTGCCCCAGCTGTCGGGCCGCGGGCTCGGCCACACCGGCGGCACCCTCGACAAGCTGGAGTCCATCCCCGGCTGGCGCGCGCTGCTGTCCAACGAGGAGATGCTGCACGTCCTGGACGCCACCGGCGCGGTCATCTGCGCGGCGGGCGACGGCCTGGCCCCGGCGGACAAGAAGCTGTACGCGCTGCGGGACGTCACGGGCACGGTCGAGGCCATCCCGCTCATCGCCTCCTCGATCATGTCGAAGAAGATCGCCGAGGGTACGGGCTCGCTCGTCCTGGACGTGAAGGTCGGCAGCGGCGCCTTCATGAAGAACATCGAGGACGCGCGCGAGCTGGCCCGCACCATGGTGGGCCTGGGCACGGACAGCGGGGTCAAGACGGTCGCGCTCCTGACGGACATGTCCACCCCCCTCGGCCTGACCGCCGGCAACGCTCTCGAAGTCCGCGAGTCGGTCGAGGTCCTGGCCGGCGGCGGCCCGGCGGACGTCGTCGAGCTGACCATCGCGCTGGCCAAGGAGATGCTGGACGCGGCGGGCATCAAGGACGCCGACCCGGCCAAGGCCCTCGCCGACGGCTCCGCGATGGACCACTGGCGCCGCATGATCGCGGCCCAGGGCGGCGACCCGGACGCCACCCTGCCGGTGGCCCGCGAGCAGCACGTGGTCACCGCCCCGGCCTCGGGCGTCCTGACCCGCCTCGACGCGTACGCGGTGGGCGTCGGCGCCTGGCGCCTCGGCGCGGGCCGCGCCCGCAAGGAGGACCCGGTGCAGGCGGGCGCGGGCATCGAGCTCCACGCCAAGCCGGGTGACACGGTCACCGCCGGCCAGCCGCTGATGACCCTGCACACGGACACCCCGGAGAAGTTCGACTACGCCCTGGCCTCCCTGGAGGGCTCCCACGACATCGCTCCGGCGGGCACGTCCTTCACCGCCACGCCGATCGTCCTGGACCGCATCGCCTGATCCAGGACCTCGATCCCGTCGGCGCGGCTCCCCGTCCGGAGCCGCGCCGGCGTCCTTTCACAGGCCCGGCAGGGCCTCCCCGGGCCGCGGCTCGCGACGCTGCTCCAGCCAGAACAGGTAGCCGCGCAGGTGCGCCTCCAGGCCGTCGTCGATGTACGCGACGAAGTCCCGGTGGCCCTGGGCGGCTTCGTGGTAGTGCGCGAAGTACTGCGGCTCCTCGTCGTAACCGGCCCACTCGGCGGCGGCGGCCACTGCCCACTGCCGCACCCGCCCCCGGTCCCGCCACCAGTCGCGGACCGTCTCGGGGGTCCAGTGTTCGTCGCCGTCCCAGGCGTAGCCGGAGTACAGCTCCAGCTGCGCGGCCGCTACGAGGCACTCGGTCTCGGCCGCGTTCACCGGCTGCCGGAACACGAACTCGTGCTCCCCGTCGTAGGCGATGTGGCGCGGCGCCTCGTACCGGCCCATCTCCATGCAGTCGGTGTCCGCGCCGTAGAACGGGCCGGGGACGTTGCGCCAGTTCCGCTCTTCCCACTTCCCGGAGAACGTCGGGAACCGCGTGGGTGCCTCGAACGCGGCGAGCGCGTGCGCGGTGGGCAGCGGGTTCCAGTAGCCAGGGTGATCCATCCGGCCATTGTGCTGGCCTGCGATGAGTTCCGGCGGGCCGGGGAGTCACCCCCTCGTGGAGATCAAACGGCTCGTGCTGCCCGGACCCGGCCCCACGCGACACGACGCCGCGCGGCTCTGCGCGCGCCTGGCCCGACTGTACGAGGACGGGGCGGTCGCGGTGGAGTGCGATGCGCAGGCCGTCACCGCGCCGGGCCTCGGCACCGTCGAGGTGCTGGCCCGGCTGCGGCTCACCGCGCGGGGGCGGCCGCTGCGGGTGACCGGCGCCGGCCCCGCGCTACGGGCCCTACTGGGCCTCGTAGGCCTCGTCGAGCTGCTCGGGGAGGCCGAACAGGGGGAACCAGCGGGCGGTGTCCAGGAAGGCGTTGAGGCCGACGATCTTGCCCTCTGAGATCTCCAGGACCTGGAGGGCCCACGGCACGTGGCCCGAGCCCGAGGCCGCCGGGCGGTACTGGCCGAAGGCCGGCATGCCGTTCGCCGTGGTCGGGATCAGGCGGGAGCCCTTGCAGCCGATGCCCTGGTTCAGGTGCCAGGCCGCGATGTCGGCGTGGCCCTGGAGCCACAGGTCGAACGGCGGCATCGACAGCACCGCGTCCTCGTGCAGGAGGGTGGTGAGCCGCGTGATGTCGTACGCCTCGAAGGCGGACAGGTACTGCTCCAGCAGCTTCGCCTGCTCCTCGTCCAGCGGGTCGGCGGCCTCGCTCTCCCGGATCCGGCTGCCGGCCAGCGTGGCCCGCGCCCGCTGCAGCGCGCTGTTCACCGACGCCACCGTGGTGTCCAGCAGCTGCGCGACCTCATCGGCCTTCCAGGCCAGCACCTCGCGCAGGATGAGCACCGCCCGCTGCTTCGCCGGCAGGTGCTGGAGCGCCGCCACGAACGCGAGCCGTACGGACTCCTTGGCCAGCGCCATCTCCGCCGGGTCGGCGGTCTGCGGCAGCACCCGGCCGTCCGGGACCGGCTCCAGCCAGGTCACCTCCGGCCGCTCGTTCAGCACCGCCGAGGCCTGGTGCTGCGGTGCGGTCAGGTCCATCGGGCGGGCCCGCTTGTTCCCCGCGTTCAGCAGGTCCAGGCACACGTTGGTAGCGATCCGGTACAGCCACGACCGCAGCGAGGACCGCCCCTCGAACTTCTCGAAGCTGCGCCAGGCGCGGATGTACGTGTCCTGCACCGCGTCCTCGGCGTCGAAGGAGGAGCCGAGCATCCGGTAGCAGTAGCCGGTCAGTTCGACGCGGTAGCGGTCCAGCGCGGAATCCAGGTCCGCCGGTGTGGTCGCGAGGTCACTCATGGCTGTCGTCCCCCAGTAGTCCGGTCCTTCGGAAACTACCGGAAGGGTCCGACAACGGCAGCCGGAAGCACCGGACGGCACCGGGCGGTTGCCCTACGTGCCCGGCTTGCGGCCGTACACGTAGACGTCCTCGCCGTTGCCCAGCATGTTCCAGTACGCCTTGGCGTCGGACGGGCGCATGTTCACGCAGCCGCCCGAACCGGGCGGGTTCCACATGCTCTTGGTGGTCGAGTGGAAGGCGATCCCGCCGTCGAAGAACTGCGCGTACGGCATCGCCACGTTGTACAGCGTCGACCAGTGGTCGATGCTGCGGTAGTAGATCTTCTTCAGGCCGGTCCGGGTCTCCGTGCCGTCCTTGCCGGTGCGGACCGGCACGGGCCCGTACTTCAGGACGGAGCCGTCCTGGATCCAGCTCAGCTGCCGCGTCAGGTCGACGCAGGCGATCCGCCCCCGGTTCACCGGGCAGTCCCCGGCCCGGTTGGGGGTGGTGCCGGCCGCCCGCTGGGCCAGCATCGTGCTCATCGTCTGCCAGGTCAGCGGCCCCGCGTACCCCTGGGTCGGGGTGATGCCGTGGGCCGCCTGGAAGGACCTGATGGCCGTGCAGTCGGCCGCCGACTGCTTCCCGTCCACCGGACGGCCCAGGAACTGTTCCACCTGCCGCTGGTAGGGCCCGGTGGTGAGGTTGCAGGAGGCGGCGCGCGCCGTGCCGCCGCCCGCGGCCGGCACTGACAGCGTCAGCGCCAACGCCCCGCCCAGGACCACCGCGGCCCGCCACCCCGCGCGTCCCCGCACCGTCCGCGTTTCCATGTGCCCTCCCCGGCTCGCACCACGTCCTCTGTAGTGAATGCCCGGAAAACGAACACGGGTTGCGTGCGGGGGAGGCGTATTTTCCCGGCGAGCGCCTGTACGAGCCGGTGCGCGTCAGCGCGCCGCGCCCGCCACCGTCGGGATCCGGCGCTCCGCGCGGGCCGCGTGGGACCCGTACAGCGTGATCGAGACGACGCCGAGCACCGCCAGCAGCGCGATGCCCACCGTGGCCGCCCACCCCGCGGAGTGGTAGGCGAGGGCGCCCAGGGTGCCGCCCGCGCTGGAGCCCAGGTAGTACGCCGACTGGTAGAGGGCGGAGGCCTGCGCCCGGCCCGTCTTCGCCGTACGGCTCACCGCCGAGGAGGCCACCGCGTGGCCCGCGAAGAAGCCCGCCGTGATCAGGACGAGGCCCAGCAGGACCGCCACCAGCGACTCCGCCAGCGAGAGCAGCAGCCCCAGCGCCGTCGTGGTCACCGCCAGGTACAGCGCACCGCGCCGGCCCGTCCGCGCCACCAGCTGCCCGGCGGCCGCCGAGGAGACCGTACCGACCAGGTAGATCAGGAAGATCGACCCGATCACGCCCTGCCCGAGCGAGAACGGCTCGTCGACGAGGCGGTAGCCGATCACCGTGTACACCGCGCCGAAGACGGTCATGAACAGCGCGCCGATCCCGTACAGCCGCAGCAGCAGCGGATCGCGCAGGTGCCCGGCGACCGTACGGCCCACCGCGCGCGGGTTCAGCGACGCGGGCCGGAAGAACCGGGCCCGGGGGAGCAGCACCAGGAAGGCCACCGCGCAGGCCAGCGCCATCGCGCCGACCGCGGCGAGCCCGCCGCGCCAGCCCCAGGCCTGGGCCGCCCAGCCGGTGACGAGGCGGCCGCTCATGCCGCCGATGGAGTTCCCCGCCACGAACAGGCCGATCGCGCCGACCAGGGCCTTCGGCTTGACCTCCTCCGCCAGGTACGCCATCGCGGAGGCCGGGATCCCGGCGATCGCCGCGCCCTGTACGGCCCGCAGCGCCACCAGCCACTCCAGGCTCGGCGCGAAGGGCACCAGCAGGCCGACGCCGACGGCCACCGCCATCGACCAGGTCATCATCCGGGTGCGCCCGAACCGCTCGGACAGCGCGCTGAGCGGCAGGACGAACAGCGCGAGCGCGCCGGTGGCCGCGGACACCGTCCAGCTGGCCTGGCCCGCCGTCACCCCGAAGCCGTCGGAGATCGCGGGCAGCAGCGCCTGGGTGGAGTAGAGGAGCGCGAAGGTGGCGAGTCCGGCGGCGAAGAGCGCGAGGCTCATCCGGCGGTAGCCGGGGCGGCCGGGGGAGTGGGGTTCGGGCCGGGGGAACGACGGGGTGGAGGCACCCGGGATGACGGGTGCCCCGGTATGAGCGGGAGGCATACCTCGAAGGTAGGCCCGTCTTTTTGATGCGTCCAATGCACGGATTCGCGATAATCGATCCATTCACGCATCAGTAGAGCTCAGGGCGGCGCATGTCGATGAACCGTTACGAAGAAGACGTGCCGGTGACACGTTTGCTGGCCCCGCGCCTCGCGTACTTCGCGGCGGTGGCCCGGCACGAGCACGTCACGCGCGCCGCCCACGAACTTGGCGTCCCCCAGTCCACCCTGTCCCGGGCCATGGTCCGCCTCGAACAGGACCTGGGCGTCACGCTGTTCGCCCGCAAGGGCCGTACCGTCGCCCTCACCACGGCGGGCCGCACCTTCCTGGCCTCCGCCGAACAGGCCCTCGACGGGATCGCCCGCGCCGCCGAATCCGTGCAGCAGGACGCCGACCCGGCCTTCGGCAAGGTCGCGTTCGGCTTCCTGCACACCCTGGGCCCCGAGACCGTACCCGGCCTCATCCGCGCCTTCCGCGCCGACCATCCGCGCGTACGGTTCTCCCTGGTGCAGAACTACGGCGAGGCCATGCTGGAGAAGCTCCGGGCCGGCGAACTCGACCTCTGCCTCACCTCGCCCCTCCCCGACGCCCCCGACCTCGTCGCCCGCCGCCTCGACGAGCAGCGCCTGCGCCTCGTCGTCCCCGACGACCACCGCCTCGCCGGCCGCAAGCGGATCCGCCTCGCCGAGGCCGCCGAGGAAACCTTCGTCACCCTGGAGCCCGGCTACGGCCTGCGCCGCATCACCGACGACCTGTGCGCGGAGGCCGGGTTCACCCCGCGCGTCGCCTTCGAGGGCGAAGAGGCCGAAACCCTGCGCGGCCTCGTCGCCGCCGGCCTCGGCGTGGCCCTCCTGCCACCCCCGGCCGTGGCCCGCCCCGGCGTGGTCGAGCTGACGGTCACGGCCCCCCGAGCCGTCCGCGAGATCGGCGTGGCCTGGCTGGACGGCCACCCCGACACGCCACCGGTGGCGGAGTTCAAACGCTTCCTGCTGTCCCACAGAGGCCGCCTGATCCCGGATGTGGAGCGCCCCACTTAGCCGCAGCCAAATCCAGCCCCGCCTGGGGGCACCACCCAGCGGTAGCTGGGGGAGTTTGAGGCGCGGGGTCTGGGGCGGAGCCCCAGGTCCGGGCGGAGCCCCAGGTCCGGGCGGAGCCCGGCTAACCCTCCGGCGGCGCCTGGGCCGGGGCCGGCGTCGGGGCCAGCAAGTACCCGGCCTGGAAGCGGGACTTGGCCCCGACGGCCCGCATGATCTCCGCGATGTGCCGCTGGCAGGTGCGTTCCGACATGCCCAGGCGGCGCGCGATCACCTTGTCCTCCAGCCCCTCCGCCAGCAACCGCACGATCGTCTGCCGCAGCTCGTCCGAGATCGACCGCGCCGCCTCCGGACTCACCGTCGTCGGAAACGGCTCCGCCCCCAGCCACGACCGCTCGAACGCCGACGTCATGAAGTGCACGACACTCGGCTCCCGCACCACCAGCGCCGCCCCGCTCCGGTCCGGCACCGCCATCAGCCCCGTGTGCCCGTCGAAGACCAGCATCCGCATCAGCCCGTCGCCCAGCGTCCGCACCTGCGCCCCCAGCGCCGTCACCCGCTCGACGTACGCAGCCGTCGGCCGCGAGTAGCGCGCGGTGTGCTGGTAGAGCGTCCGCATCCGCACCCCGCGCGTCAGCAGCTGCTCGTCCCGCCCGATCGACTCCTCCAGCGTCTCCAGCGGCCGGCCCCCGCCCGGCTGCGAGGTCAGCAGCTCCCTCTCGCACCCCGCGACCAGCTCCGCGATCAGTGCCCGTACCGCGCCCAGGTCCGTGACCAGCTCCAGGCGCGCCGCCCCGCTCAGGTCCCGGTGCGCCGTGCCCGCCTCGTACGCCGGCACCAGCGCCTCCAGCCGCCCCCGCAGCCGGTCCATCTCGTCGTGGGTCTCCCGCACCAGCAGGGCCAGTGGGGCCAGCGCCCGGGCGGCCGCCGCCCGGGGCGCCACCGCGCTCCACCGGTCCGGCGCCCCGCCCGGCGCCCGCTGGAGCAGGTGTGCGGCGGCCAGCTCGGTGATCGCGGCGGCCGCGCGCACGCCCAGGGCCTCGGTGGCCTCTCCGGCGTCAAAGGCGTGCCGCTCGACCGCGTAGGCGTACAGGCGCCGGGCCGCAGGGCTCAGTTCTTCGGCTTCTTCGGCTGGCATATGCGTATTGGTCCCGGATTGCATCCGTTTATAAACCCCTCGTGTTCCCGCAAGGCGGCAAGACGACGCCTGTCCGGCGGCCGTCGGCATATGCCCAAGAGGCACAGTGGCTCCACGGCGTGAGGGGGGAGCGCGGTATGCAGGAGCGGACACCCATGAGGGGGCGGGGGCCCCTGGCCGTCCTGCTGAGCCCGCGACCCGCCGTGGTGGCGGCCGCCCGCCGTGCGGGCGCGCACACCGTGGTGGTCGCGCCGGATCCATCGGTGCCATCCGACCGGGAGGGGGCGGAGCGGCGGGTACGGACGGACTGGCGCGACCACCGGCTCCTCGTCGGGGCCGTCGGCCGGCTGGAGGCCGTACGGCACGGCCGCGCCGCCGTCTTCGGCTTCGACGCCGCCGGAGCACTCGCCGCCGCCCGCGCCAACGAGGAACTGGGCCTCCCCGGCACCCCCACCTCCGCCGTGACCGCCCTCATGGACAAGGCCGCCCTGCGCGCCCGCTCCAACACCCTGCACCCCGCCCGCCCCGTGTCCTTCGCGCGCTGCGGCCGCGCCGCGACGCTCCCGTTCATCACCACCCTCATCGGATACCCGTGCGTCATCAAGCCCAGCGCGGGCGCCGACGGCGAAGGGGTCCGGCTGGTACGCGACGAGGCCGAGGCGCGCGCCGCCGCCCGCGGCTACCCCTGCGTCACCGACCTCCTCGTCGAGGAGTACCTGGAGGGGCCCGAGCTCACCGTCGAGACCCTCTCGCGCGCGGGCCGCCACCGCATCCTCGGCTGGACCCGCCGGCTCACCGGCCCCCGGCTGACCGCCACCGGCCACGACCTCCCGGTGGCCCTGGATCCCGGGACAGCGCAGGCCGTACGGGCCCTCGTACGCGGCGTCCTCGACCTCGCCGGGCACCGCGACGGCCCCTCCCACACCGAGCTCATCCTCACCCCGCACGGGCCGCGGCTCGTCGAGGCCCACGCCCGCCCCGGCGGCGAGGAGTTCAGCCGGCTGTTGCGGGCCGCCCACGGCACCGACGTCCTCGGCCTCGCGCTCGCCGCCGGGCTGGGCCTGCCCGACCCGGTGCGCAACCCGCGCGCCGCGTACGCCGGACTGCGGTACGTGGACTTCCCGCCGGGCCGGCGCGTCGACGGCTTCCGCCCGGGCCTGGCCGCCGCGCGGGCCGTCCCGGGCGTGGTCAGGGTGCAGCTGGAGATCCCGTCGGGCGCCACCGTCCGCCGCCCGCCGACGGGCGCCCGGCACCACGCGTACGTACTCGCGACCGCGGCGAGGACGGACGCCGTGGCCCGCGTCCTGGACCGGGCCACCGCGCTGATGGGCCTCATCGGCCAGGAGGTCGGCCTGGCGTAGAACCGGGTGCCCGCGACCGTCAGCCGCCTGCGGCCTTCGCGTAGTCGCCGAAGCCGGTCCAGTCGATGGCCACGCACGGCTCGCCGCCCACGACCCACGCGTCGTGTCCCGGCGAGATCTGCATGAAGTCGCCGGGCCCGTAGTCGTCGGTCTCCCCGCTGTCCATGACGACGTGCATCCTGCCGCTCACCACGTACCCCGTGTGCGCGGACTGGCAGCTGTCCGTCCCGGCCAGCGGCTTGATGTGCTCCGACCACTTCCAGCCCGGCTCGAACACCGCGCGGCCGACCGGGCCGCCTTCCGCCTGGATCAGGTCCAGCCGGCCCTTGCCGTCCACGAACGGCCGCGTTTCGTCGGCCGCCTCGAAGCTCCTGCGCACGATGCCCATACCCATCGCCTCCGGAGGAATGGCACCCCGAGCCGCCCCGAGTCCACTCACCACAGTACGCGCGCGCCCCGCGCGTCACCTCCGCAGCGCGCGCCCGAAGCCGGAGGCCAGGGGCATCCGCAGACCCAGTGGCGGCGGGGCGGCGAGCGCGTCCGTCACCGGCCGGGAGTACCGGCCCGAGAACACCGCGCCGAGGACGAAGTCCACGGACAGCGCCACCACTTCCGCCTGGTGCTCGCGCAGCGCGTGCCCGTCCGAGTGGACCTCGAAGCGGCACGTCGACCGGTTCGCCTTCTTGGCCCGCGCCGCCAGCCGGAACGATCCCTCCGGGTCGCTGCGCGCGTCGTTCGTGCCGTGCACGATCAGCACCTGACGGCCCGACAGCTGTTTCACCGGTTCCGGGGAATCCGCCGCGGTGGCCGATTCCCCTAAACAAGGGGCGAGCGCCAGGACCGAGTTGACGGCCCCATGCCCCGCCGCCCGCAGCGCGGCCACGCCCCCGGCGTCATAGCCGGCCAGGCACACCGGCACGTCCCCGTACCGCCGCACCACCTCGTCCGCGGCCCATCCGGCCTCCTCCTCCCGGGAGGCGCCCCCGCCGTGGATCAGGGTGTGCGCGACCAGCCCTTCCGTCCCGCCCGCCCGGGCCAGCGCCCGCGCGAGCGGACGTACCGGACCGGGGGAGAACCTGGACGCCCCGGGGAGCAGGAGCACCACACCACTGACCGTCGAACCCGAGCCGTTCGCGCCGGCCGCCCGCCCCAGACGGGCCCCGCGCGCCGGCGGCGCATGCTGTGCCATGGCGGAACAGTCTCAGACTTCGAGGTGTACGCCACCGGTCCGTGCGGTCTCTGTTACATATCGGCGCACGCCGTCGGGGCACGCTCTACGCGCGTAGGAGTTAGAGTGCCCAGATGACGAGCGAGACCCCCAACCTGCCGACCCCGGATCAGATCCGCCGCTCCCCGAAGGTGCTGCTCCACGACCACCTCGACGGTGGGCTGCGCCCCGGGACCATCATCGAGCTGGCCGGCGAAGTCGGCTACGAGAACCTCCCCGAGACCGATGCCGACAAGCTGGGCATCTGGTTCCGCGAAGCCGCCGACTCAGGCTCCCTCCCGCGCTACCTGGAGACCTTCGCGCACACCTGCGCGGTCATGCAGACGAAGGCCGCCCTCTTCCGGGTCGCCGCCGAGTGCGCCGAGGACCTGGCCGAGGACGGCGTCGTGTACGCCGAGATCCGCTACGCGCCCGAGCAGCACCTCGAAGCAGGCCTGACCCTCGAAGAGGTCGTCGAGGCCGTGAACGAGGGCTTCCGCGAGGGTGAGCGTCGCGCGCGGGCCAACGGCCACCGCATCCGCGTGGGCGCCCTGCTGACCGCGATGCGCCACGCCGCCCGCGCGCTGGAGATCGCCGAGCTGGCCAACCGCTACCGCGACAACGGCGTCGTCGGCTTCGACATCGCCGGCGCCGAGGCCGGGTTCCCTCCCACCCGCCACCTCGACGCCTTCGAGTACCTCAAGCGCGAGAACAACCACTTCACCATCCACGCGGGTGAGGCCTTCGGCCTGCCGTCGATCTGGCAGGCCCTGCAGTGGTGCGGCGCCGACCGCCTCGGTCACGGCGTGCGGATCATCGACGACATCGAGGTCGCCGAGGACGGCTCCGTGACGCTGGGCCGCCTGGCCTCGTACGTCCGGGACAAGCGCATCCCCCTGGAGATGTGCCCGACCTCGAACCTCCAGACCGCCGCGGCCACCTCGTACGCCGACCACCCCATCGGTCTGCTGCGGAAGCTGCACTTCAGGCTCACGGTCAACACGGACAACCGCCTGATGAGCGGCACCAGCATGAGCCGCGAGTTCGAGCACCTGGTCGACACCTTCGGCTACTCGCTCGACGACATGCAGTGGTTCACCGTCAATGCGATGAAGTCCGCGTTCATTCCTTTCGATGAACGACTGGCCATGATCAATGAGGTGATCAAGCCCGGTTACGCGGAGCTGAAGTCGGAGTGGCTGTTCCAGCAGACCGCTTCCACCAGCGGTTCTGTATCGGCGTAGGCCATGGCGTGACGTACTGAAAGCGCCCGGGAGGAGCAATTCCCGGGCGCTTTCTCGTATTTACGGATGTTTGCGGGCGGGGGTTTGAAGTGACTAGTTTGCGGAGCCGCTCAGTTCCCCGTCGCAAGGACAATCTTTCATGAAGAAGTCAGCTGCCAAGACCCTCGGTGCCGCTGCTCTCGGTGCCGCCTTCGCCGTCGCTGCCGCCGGTACCGCCTCGGCCGCCGTTCCGGCCGTCGGCCTCACCGACGCGCTGGGCACGGTCACGGGTGGGCTCCAGGGCGTCACCAGCCAGCAGCACATGGGCGCCCAGGACGGCCAGCAGTCGAGCGACCCCACCTCCCAGGTCACCGGCCTGCTGAACCCGCTCACCAACAGCCTGAACGGCCTCGGCGGCTGATCCTGCCGCTCCCGCCGTGAAACGTACGCGCGTGCGGCGGGCGTACGCCTCTTCGACGAGGTGTGTACCCCGCCGCTCCGTGTGCCACGATCACCACCAACTGCCCGCCGACGCACTCGGTTTGAGGTCATTGGTCATGCGCATGAAGGCACGAGCGACGATGGTCGCGCTGGTCCCCGCCCTGCTGTTCGCGGCGGTCGGGTGCGGCAGCGCCGACGCCCCCGCGAAGGGCAAGGACCCGGACCCCAAGGGCTCCCCGGGCCACGCCTCCGGCGCGCCCGGTGCCCCGGCGGCGACCGCCCCCGGCGGATCGGCCGCGCCGAGGACCGGCAGCAGGCTGGAGCGGTCCGCCCTGGAACAGGGGGACCTGCCCGACTACCAGATCTCCGCCCAGGGCAAGAACCCGAACGCCCCCGACGGCCAGCCGCAGGCCGACAAGAAGGCCTGCCAGCCCCTGGCCGACATCATGGGCGACAAGCCGGACCCGGCCGCGCGCGAGACCGTCAACCGGGGCATCGGCTCCCGCAAGCAGGTCGGACTCGCCGTCTCCGCCTCCGTCAGCTCCTACGCCGAGAGCGACGCCAAGGCGCTGATCGCCCGGCTCAAGGCCGCCGTCGCCGCCTGCGGTACGGGATTCTCCGCCAAGGTCGAGAAGCAGACCGGCAGCTACCGCGAGGTGAAGGCGGCCGACTTCCGCACGGCCGGCGACGAGAGCGTCAGCTGGACCACGGTCGCGGCCGCCGAGGGCGTCTCGGCGCAGGTCCACCTCGTCGTCGTACGCGAGGGCGACACCGTCGTGCGGCTGATGGCCCTCAACGTGGCCGCCGGTGAGCAGCAGGCGCGGGTGCCGCAGGAGGTCGCCGACAAGCAGCTCGACAAGGTCAAGCGGGCCGGCTGACCCAGGCCGGACGTCCTGCCGCCGACTACCAGGCGGCGGAGCCGGACTTCTCGTTCGGCAGGAGCAGCCACAGCGCCAGGTAGATCAGGAACTGCGGGCCGGGCAGCAGGCACGAGACGACGAAAATGACGCGCATCGTGTTCGCGGAAATTCCGAAGCGGCGCGCCAGCCCGGCGCACACTCCGCCGATCCATCGGCCGTCACGGGGGCGGACAAGGGCGCTCATGGTTTTCTCCTTCGTCGGTATCGCTTTCTGCGATGACTCAATACTCCCGTGGGACCGCCGAAAGAACCTCGGTCCAGGGGCCGAGCCCGACCCTGGTAATTCTCGGGGTCGCCCCCTGATAAGCGGTCTGTGAGGCCGCGCGGCTCCGGCGCAGGCGGGCGCGCAGCGCCGGTACGACGGCCACGTGCGCGAGCAGGACCCCGGCGGTGTTCAGGAGTACCGAGTCCACGTCGACGACCTGGCCCGGAACGGCGGTCTGGAGCATCTCGATGCACACCGAGACCAGCGCGCCCGCGGCGGCGGTCCGGGCCAGCGAGGACCAGGCGGACAGCGGCGACGGCGCGAGCCGCCCGCTGACCAGCGGCAGCAGGACCCCGAGCGGAGCCAGGAGCGCCAGCCCCTCGCCGATCCGCCGGGCGGCCTCCAACGGCCCGAGGGCCAGGTGCGCCCTGATCCCCTCCAGCGGGGTCAGATTGGCGGCGGCGGCCCAGGGGACGTCCAGTGGCCGGAGGGTGAGCCACCCGACGATCAGGAGATGGGCGGCGAGCAGGGCGGCGGCCAGGAGCCGGGCCCGGAGGGAGATGGCATTGGCGGGGCTGCCGCCTGCCTCATTGCGCTGCACACCTGCGAGGACGCGCCCGGCGGCGGCGCCGGTTCCGCCGGGCCCACACCGGTGGAGCCCGGTGGCTTCCTAGTTCGGCTTCGCGGAGGGGGGCAGGTCGATCAACGGAAGGTTCTGGTGGAGGCTCCAGAGCAGCGTCACGTGGTAGGTCATGTTGTAGACCCAGACGTCCTGGAATCCGATGTGGGCCCGCAGCACCAGGCACAAGGGCTCCGTGGCGAACTGCTGCCGCTCCAGGGCCACCGTGGCGAAATCCACGCCGTGGGTCGCGTTCTCGTGCCGGACCCCGATGGTTTCGAGACCGGCCACGACGGCCGTGGTGGGTGTGAGCTTTTCCGGGTACTGCTTGACGACCGTGCTCTCGATCGGCACGAACGACACGAGCTCCTCGTGGACCAGAGTCCCGGGCACAGGACCGAGGCCCACGTCGATCCAGCCGGTGTAGATCTCCAGGAAGGCGGGGCTTTCGTCCATGGCCCGAGTGCCGACCTCGATGTGCCCTATGTGACGAACGTTGCCGATGGGGAATCTGTGCGTCATGGCCGCCTCGGTTCGAGAGCGTCGGCCCCCGTGTCAGGTTCCCACCCGGGCATCGGCCGTGCACCCGGTGAGGGATCCTGTCAGCTGACGGAGAGAAGCACGATCAGGAGCAGCGCACCGGCCAGAGCCGGCACGATCACCTCGTACGACCAGTGCACCCGCACGCTGCCCTGGGCGCCGGACCGCGAAGCACCGCGCTCCGCCAGTTCCCGTAGCTCGTCCACGACCTGGTCCGCCCGGGCGCGCTGCGGCGCGGCCGGGGTGGCCGTCTTGTCGGCCTCCGGGGTGGACAGGCCCTTGCCGGTCAGGCCGCCGCGGCGGCTGAGCTGCCCGCGGCTCGCCTTCTTCCGCTCGCGCAGCGAGACGGGGACGGACCAGAGCTGGTACTTCGCGCCCTCGGCCAGCACCTCCGTCGAGTACCCGGCGCGCACCGCGTCCACGGCCGCCCAGGGCAGCTCGATCACGCGGAAGGGGTTCCGTACGCGCATCCGGTCGTCGTTGGCGAAGACGGCCGGGCGGAGGGTGAAGGCCACGATCAGCGGGATCGCGCAGAGCGCGACCGCGAGCGCGATCCAGGGGGTGTTGCCGGAGCCCCGCACCACGGCGTCGCCGCAGAGCCACACGGTCAGGGCGAGCAGCGCGATCCCGCCGGCCACGCCCATGGAGGAGCGGTACACCCGGTCGTCGTAGACCGGCTCGTCGGGGGTCGGCTGCTGCTGGCTGCTCATGGGGCCGATTCTGCCCCACGCTGTCTCACCCCACGAGATCGGCGTACAGAATGATGTTGTCGGGCCGGTGGCCGTCGGTGATCGCGCCTCCGCAGGTGATGACGCGCAGCTCCGGCCGGGCGGTGTCCCCGTAGACCTTGTCGGTGGGGAACCGCTTCTTGTCGACCTGCTCCAGCTCGCGGACACGGAAGACGGCGGTGCTGCCGTCGGCGCGGGACACGGTGATGTCGTCGCCGGTGTGGACCTTGGAGACGTCCTTGAGGACGGCGGGCCCGCGGGCGGTGTCGAAGTGCCCGATCAGCACGGCGGGTCCGGTCTCACCGGGCGTGACGCCCTTCCCGTACCAGCCGATCTTGTCCGCTTCCGGTACGGAGGGCACCTCCACGGTCCCGTCGGCGGCCAGCCCGAGCGTCAGCAGCGGCGAGGCGTCGACCCCGGCCGCGGGGATCCGTACGCGCACGGGCGCGGAGGCGGGCATCGGGGCGGCCGGTGCGGGGGCCGCGGGGGCGGTGGTGGGCGTGACGGCGGGCGGGGCGGAGTCGGCGGGCGGCGCGGCGGTTCCGGCGGACCCGCCGCACCCGGTCAGAGCGGCGGCGAGGAGAACGGCGGCGAGCAGGGGGCGGGCGGCGCGGTGGGCCATGGGGATGCTCCGGGACGGCTTACGGCGGGCCACCGGGTCGGTGGCCCGCCGGGGGAGGGCAGGGAGGCAGAGGAGCGTCAGCGCTGTGCGGTGCGACGGCGCCGCAGGACCACGCTGGCCCCCAGGGCGCCGAAGGCGGCGACCAGCCCGGCGCCGGCCGCCACGGTGGCGGTGTTGTCGGTGTCCTCGACGGCGATCTCGGCACCGGCGGCGACCCCGCCCTTGGGGACGACGGAGGTCTGGCCGGCGGTCTGCGGCTTCGCCGGGGCGGGGGTGGACGAGGTGGGCTTCGGCGCGGGCGCGTCGTCCTGCACCTTGTAGTCGGGCTTGCAGCCCTTGGGGAGCGCGGGGAAGGAGGCGCGCCCGCCCGGGATGGGGGTCTGATTGGCACGGGGGGTCCACCACTCCAGGACCGGGTGGGCGCCGTTCGGGTTGACGATGCGGAAGTCCCGGCCCTCGGGCGCGGTGCGGGTCAGCGTCACAGACCAGGTGCTGGCCGGGTCGGCGCCGTGCGCGACGGCCTTGGGACCCTCAGGCGACATCGTCAGGTCCACGACGCTGCCGTGACCGAGGTCAACCCGCTCGACGTTGGAGACGCACTTGTCGACCGGCTTCGAGGACTTCGGCAGCGGGTAGGACTTGGCGACCCCGCCCCGGGTGACGACGAGCACGGGGTTGGCGGTCTCGGCCTTGGTGAGCTCCAGGTACACGTCGCCGATCTTGTCGGAGGGAGAGGTCCGGGTCAGCTTCGCCGAGGCCTTGCTCGGGTAGGCGTCGCCCGGCTTCCACTCGTAGCCGACCCAGTGGATCGAGGCCTCAGGGCCCTCCTCCTGGTTGCGCAGCACCGCGATCAGTCCCTGGCCGATGGCGACGACCTCGCTCTCGTTACGGTCGTTGTCCGATGCGGCGGCCGTCTGCGGCACGGCGGTGACCGGTGCGGCGAACGCGGCGCCGGCGGCCGGGAGGAGCATCGCGCCCGCGAGGGCGGCGGTGGCGATCGAGGTGCGGAGGGCGAGGGCGGCACGCATAACGACTCCTTGAAGCGTGGGTGAGGAAGGTGGAGGAGAGTCGCATGCCGCGTTGAGTCTGTTCGGTCTGGTTCACCGGGTCAGGTGTGGCGGGCTGCTGAGGAAGAATTTACGGATCTTGTGCGGGTGGATGATCTGCTTCCTGTCATCGCCGTGTAACGGAGAGTGGAGGTGTCAATTCCGCAGCGATCGGGCGGAATCGGAGGGAGGGGGTGACAGGTCGCTACGCGCGTAGATATGCTCATGTGGTGACCATGCCCACCACCCTCACCGCATTCGCTGACGTGACGACGTCCGACAGTGCGCTGCGCCGCTTCCTGCACGGGCTGCCCGGCGTCGACACTGTCGGCCTGGAGGCCCGCGCGGCCTCCCTCGGCACCCGTTCGATCAAGACGACGGCCAAGGCGTACGCCATCGACCTGGCCATCTCGATGATCGACCTGACGACGCTGGAAGGCGCGGACACCCCGGGCAAGGTCCGGGCGCTCTCCGCCAAGGCCGTCAACCCCGATCCGACCGACCGCAGCACCCCGATGACGGCCGCCGTCTGCGTGTACCCCGACATGGTGGCCACCGCGAAGGCGGCGCTGAACGGCGCCGACGTCAAGGTCGCCTCCGTCGCCACCGCGTTCCCCGCCGGCCGCGCCGCCCTGCCGGTCAAGCTCGCGGACACCGCCGACGCCGTCGCCGCGGGTGCCGACGAGATCGACATGGTCATCGACCGTGGCGCCTTCCTCGCCGGCCGCTACCTGGAGACGTACGAGCTGATCAAGGCCGTCAAGGAGGCCTGCGTCCGCCCCGACGGCACCGCGGCCCGCCTCAAGGTCATCTTCGAGACCGGCGAGCTGTCGACGTACGACAACATCCGCCGCGCCTCGTGGATCGGCATGCTCGCGGGCGCCGACTTCATCAAGACGTCGACCGGCAAGGTGGGGGTGAACGCCACTCCGGCGAACACCCTGCTCATGCTCGAAGCCGTCCGCGACTTCCGGGCGCAGACTGGAATCCAGATCGGCGTGAAGCCGGCCGGCGGCATCCGCACCACCAAGGACGCGATCAAGTTCCTGGTCCTGGTCAACGAGACCGTGGGCGAGGACTGGCTGAGCAACCACTGGTTCCGCTTCGGCGCCTCCAGCCTGCTCAACGACCTGTTGATGCAGCGGCAGAAGCTGAACACCGGCCGTTACTCCGGTCCCGACTACGTGACGGTGGACTGATCACCATGGCATCTGTATTCGAGTACGCACCGGCTCCCGAGTCCCGCTCGGTCGTCGACATCGCCCCCTCCTACGGGCTCTTCATCGACGGCGAGTTCACCGACGCCGCCGACGGCAAGGTCTTCAAGACCGTCTCGCCGAGCAGCGAAGAGGTCCTGGCCGAGGTCGCCCAGGCGGGTGCCGCCGATGTGGACCGCGCCGTCAAGGCCGCCCGCAAGGCCTTCGCCGCGTGGTCCGCGCTGCCGGGCTCCGAGCGCGCCAAGTACCTCTTCCGCATCGCCCGGATCATCCAGGAGCGCAGCCGCGAGCTGGCCGTCCTGGAGACCCTGGACAACGGCAAGCCGATCAAGGAGACCCGCGACGCGGACCTCCCGCTGGTCGCCGCGCACTTCTTCTACTACGCGGGCTGGGCCGACAAGCTCGACCACGCGGGCTACGGCCCGAACCCGCGTCCGCTCGGTGTGGCCGGCCAGGTCATCCCGTGGAACTTCCCGCTCCTGATGCTCGCGTGGAAGATCGCCCCGGCGCTCGCCACCGGCAACACCGTCGTGCTGAAGCCGGCCGAGACGACCCCCCTCTCCGCGCTGTTCTTCGCGGACATCTGCCGCCAGGCGGGCCTGCCTAAGGGCGTCGTCAACATCCTCACCGGCTACGGGGACGCGGGCGCGGCCCTCGTCGAGCACCCGGACGTCAACAAGGTCGCCTTCACCGGCTCGACCGCCGTGGGCAAGAAGATCGCCCGCCACGTCGCAGGCACCGACAAGAAGGTCACCCTGGAGCTGGGCGGCAAGGGCGCCAACATCGTCTTCGACGACGCCCCCATCGACCAGGCCGTCGAGGGCATCGTCAACGGCATCTTCTTCAACCAGGGCCAGGTCTGCTGCGCCGGATCCCGGCTCCTCGTCCAGGAGTCGATCCACGACGAGCTGCTGGACAGCCTGAAGCGCCGGCTGTCGACGCTGCGCCTGGGCGACCCGCTCGACAAGAACACCGACATCGGCGCGATCAACTCCGCCGAGCAGCTCGCCCGGATCACCGCGCTCGCCGACACCGGCGAGGCCGAGGGCGCCGAGCGCTGGTCCCCGGCGTGCGAGCTGCCGTCCGCCGGCTACTGGTTCGCCCCGACGCTCTTCACCAACGTCACCCAGGCGCACACCGTCGCCCGTGACGAGATCTTCGGCCCCGTGCTGTCCGTGCTGACCTTCCGCACGCCCGACGAGGCCGTCGCCAAGGCCAACAACAGCCAGTACGGCCTGTCCGCCGGCATCTGGACGGAGAAGGGCAGCCGCATCCTGGCGGTCGCCAACAAGCTCCGCGCGGGTGTCGTCTGGGCCAACACGTTCAACAAGTTCGACCCGACCTCGCCCTTCGGCGGCTACAAGGAGTCGGGCTTCGGCCGCGAGGGCGGTCGCCACGGTCTGGAGGCCTACCTCGATGTCTGAGAAGTCCGAGCAGCGTCTGAGCGTCTTCAAGACCTACAAGCTGTACGTGGGCGGGAAGTTCCCGCGTTCCGAGAGCGGCCGGGTGTACGAGGTGACGGACTCCAAGGGCAACTGGCTGGCGAACGCACCGCTGTCCTCCCGCAAGGACGCGCGTGACGCGGTCGTCGCCGCCCGCAAGGCCTTCGGCGGCTGGTCGGGCGCGACCGCGTACAACCGCGGGCAGATCCTCTACCGCATCGCCGAGATGCTGGAGGGCCGCCGGGACCAGTTCGTCCGCGAGGTCGGCGAGGCCGAGGGCCTGTCCAAGTCGAAGGCCGGCGCGGTCGTCGACGCGGCCATCGACCGCTGGGTCTGGTACGCGGGCTGGACCGACAAGATCGGCCAGGTCGTGGGCGGGGCCAACCCGGTCGCGGGCCCGTTCTTCAACCTCTCCACCCCGGAGCCGACCGGCGTCGTCACCGTCATCGCCCCCCAGGACTCGTCCTTCCTGGGCCTGATCTCGGTGATCGCCCCGGTCATCGCGACCGGCAACACGGCCGTCGTGATCACTTCGGAGAAGGCCCCGCTCCCCGCCCTCTCCCTGGGCGAGGTGCTGGCCACCTCCGACCTGCCCGGCGGCGTGGTCAACATCCTGTCCGGCAAGGCCGCCGAGATGGGCCCGCACCTGGCCGCGCACCAGGACGTCAACGCGATCGACCTGGCGGGCGCGGACACCGCGCTGGCCAAGGAGCTGGAGATCGCGGCCGCCGACAACCTCAAGCGCGTCCTGCGTCCACAGCCTGTGGACGACTGGAGCGCGGACCCGGGCACGCACCGCATGACGGCGTTCCTGGAGACCAAGACCGTCTGGCACCCGACGGGGTCGCTGGGCTCGGGCGGATCCTCGTACTAGACGGATCGTCGTCGTACGGGTTCTCGTACGAGCCCGCATACGAGCCCGCGTAGGAGCGGAGCCCCACGAACCGGCCCCGGCAGCGTCCCTCCCCCAGCTACCGCTGGGAGGTGCCCCCAGCGCTGCCGGGGCCTCGTGCTTCCCGCTCCCACCTCTACTGCTGCGGGGGCATCAGGGGCCCGAGCAGCGCTGAGGCGGTCGCGGCGGGCAGTTCGCCCACGGACGGACCCTGCGTCAGGATCCCCGTAACCGTCTTGGTGCTGACGGCGGGGAAGTCGGCCACCTTGGTCCCCACGCCGTTGTCGAGGGGGTCCACGCCGGTGTGCGCGAGGGGGTTCACCTTCAGGTTCGCGATCGGGTCCGTGACCCCCGCCAGGGCCGCCGGGACGTCGAGCTCCCCGGCCTGCGCACCGCCTGCGGCCATCGCCAGGGCGGCCCCGGCCATGGAGAGGGTCAGGCCGGCGGAGCGGAGCCGCTTGGGCGAAGGGTCGGAGGCTGCGTGACGTGCCATGGTTCCCGCCTGTGGTCGGTGGTAGTCGCGTGTGCACACAGCGTAGTCGAGCGGGCTTCCCTGATTCCAACCCGCCGTGTGAGACGGGTCGCAGGGGCTGTCGGCAGTGTGTTGATACGCCGGGTAATGCCTCACACTGGTCTCCCGTGAGCTGTTCATCTCCCCTTCCCACGCGCGTCGTACTGCTGACCGGTCCCTCGGGTTCCGGAAAGTCCTCGCTGGCGGCCCGCTCGGGTCTGCCCGTACTGCGGCTGGACGACTTCTACAAGGAGGGGACGGACCCGACCCTCCCCCTGGTCGAGGGCAGCTCCGACATCGACTGGGACTCGCCGCAGTCGTGGGACGCCGAGGTCGCCGTCGCGGCCGTCGCCGAACTGTGCCGCTCCGGTCGGACCGAGGTCCCCGTGTACGACATCGCGACCAGCTCCCGCACCGGCACCGAGACCCTGGACATCTCCCGCACCCCGCTGTTCATCGCGGAAGGCATCTTCGCGGCCGACATCGCCGCCCGCTGCCAGGAGCTCGGCCTCCTCGCCGACGCGATCTGCCTGCGGGGGCGGCCGTCCACCACCTTCCGGCGGCGGCTCGCGCGCGATCTGCGGGAGGGCCGCAAGTCCGTGCTGTTCCTGCTGAGGCGGGGCCTGCGCCTGATGCGCGCCGAGCGGGGCATCGTCGCCCGGCACGTCGCGCTGGGCGCGCACGCCTGCGCCCGCGACGAGGCCCTGGGCCGCCTGGCCGCCGCCGCAGCCGGCCGCCACCGCGCCGCCGCGGCGGCGGCATAGCCAGGTCCCGGCGGAGCCGGGCTGACCTGCTGAGCCGCGCATGCGAAAGGGCGGGACCCCGCGGACCCCCGGCCGCGTGATCCCGCCCTCTCCCCCCGCGGCCTCCGCCCCACCCCCGTAGGACGGACCCCCTGGCCGGATGGTCTTCGTGTGGCGGCCGTCAGGCCACCAGCTCCTCGAACGACTCCGCCTCGTCGGCACCAAAGCTCAGCGCCTCGTCCTCGCGCAGCCGCCGCAGCGACCGCCAGATGCTCGACTTCACCGTGCCGACGCTGATCCCCAGGATCTCCGCGATCTCCGGGTCCGTGCGGCCCTCGTAGTAGCGCAGCACCAGCATCGTGCGCTGCGGCTCCGGGATGCGGGCCAGCGCCTGCCACAGCACCGCGCGCAGCTCCGTACCGCGCATCGCGTCCGTGTCCGAGGCCGTCTCCGGCAGCTCCTCCGTCGGGTACTCGTTGAGCTTGCGCCGGCGCCACGCGCTGATGTGCAGGTTCGTCATCGTGCGGCGCAGGTAGCCGCCCACCGCCGCCTTGTCGCTGATCCGGTCCCAGGCGCGGTACGTCGAGAACAGCGCGCTCTGCAGCAGGTCCTCGGCCTCGTACCGGTCCCCGGTGAGGTGGAAGGCCGTCGCGTAGAGGGCGGCCCGGCGCTCCTGGACGTACGCCGTGAACTCCGCCTCCGACGTGGAGGACGGGGTGGGCTGTGCGGGAACCGCCTGGTACTGCTCTGCGTCAATGGCTACGAGATGGGCCGGCCGGGGACGGGCGACCGTCACCGAACGGACACCCGCCCGACGGTTCACATCGTGCAGCCGCGTGACAACCGCGCTGGTCGTGGTGCTGTGCAGCGTGTTCATCTCGCGCCCCCCGTCGTGGAGTCTGCTTCGGTTTCGGTGTTCGGTTCCGTGCTTTCGTTCGCTGATAGAAGACTGCCCCGCCGACTTAACCGGGGTGTCCGCCGACTGTCACAGGCCTGTCACAGCGGACTCCGATGGATCCCGTGCCCCCGACGGTCGAACTCCCGAGTGCCGATGGGACAGAATGAGCCCGTGCCTTTCCTGTTGCTGATCGAGGACGACGACGCCATCCGCACGGCCCTCGAACTCTCCCTGTCTCGCCAGGGCCACCGTGTGGCCACCGCGGCGACGGGCGAGGACGGCCTGAAACTGCTCCGCGAGCAGCGGCCGGACCTGATCGTGCTGGACGTCATGCTGCCCGGGATCGACGGCTTCGAGGTGTGCCGGCGGATCCGCCGCACCGACCAGCTGCCGATCATCCTGCTCACCGCGCGCAGCGACGACATCGACGTGGTCGTCGGCCTGGAGTCCGGTGCCGACGACTACGTGGTCAAGCCCGTCCAGGGGCGCGTCCTCGACGCCCGCATCCGGGCCGTGCTGCGCCGCGGCGAGCGCGAGTCCAGCGACTCCGCGAGCTTCGGCTCCCTCGTCATCGACCGGGCCGCGATGACGGTCACGAAGAACGGCGAGGATCTGCAGCTCACGCCGACCGAGCTGAGGCTGCTGCTGGAGCTGAGCCGGCGACCCGGGCAGGCGCTGTCCCGCCAGCAGTTGCTGCGGCTGGTGTGGGAGCACGACTACCTCGGTGACTCCCGGCTCGTCGACGCCTGCGTACAGCGGCTGCGCGCCAAGGTCGAGGACGTGCCGTCCTCGCCCACCCTGATCCGGACCGTCCGCGGCGTCGGCTACCGCCTGGACTCCCCGCAGTGATCCGCGCGCTGCTCGCGGGCCGGCGCTGGACCAGCCTGCGGCTGCGGCTCCTCGTCGTCTTCGCCCTGGTCGCGCTGACGGCCGCCGTCTCCGCCTCCGGGATCGCGTACTGGCTCAACCGCGAGGCGGTCCTCACCCGTACCCAGGACGCGGCCCTCGGTGACTTCCGGCAGGAGATGCAGAACCGTGCCGCCGCCCTGCCCGCCGATCCGACGCCCGAGGAGATGCAGCGCACCGCCGAGCTGATGGCGGGCAGCAGCCCCGGCTACAGCGTGCTGCTCGTACAGGAGCGCAAGGACGGCCGTCAGGTGTCCGGGCAGGCGGGGCCGGACGCCTTCGGGCTGGCCGACGTACCGAAGTCCCTGCAGGACGCCGTGAACGACAAGCAGAAGACGACGTCGGCGAACGAGTCCCAGTACCACGTGTACTGGCAGCGGACGAAGCCGCGCGGCAATCCGTACCTGGTCGGCGGGACGCGGATCGTGGGCGGCGGGCCGACGGGGTACATGTACAAGTCGTTGGCCCAGGAGCGGGACGATTTGAATGCGCTTGCGTGGTCGTTGACGATCGCGACGGGGCTGGCGCTGCTCGGGTCGGCGCTGCTCGCGCAGGCCGCGGCCCGGACCGTGCTCAAGCCCGTGCAGCGGCTGGGCGACGCGGCGCGGCGGCTGGGCGAGGGGGAGCTGGACCACCGGCTGGACGTGTCGGGGACGGACGAACTCGCCGATCTGTCGCACACCTTCAACAAGACGGCGGAGGCGCTGGAGAAGAAGGTCGCCGACATGAGCGCGCGGGAGGAGGCGAGTCGGCGCTTCGTCGCGGACATGTCGCACGAACTGCGCACGCCGCTGACGGCGTTGACGGCGGTCTCCGAGGTGCTGGAGGAGGAGGTCGACGACCTCGATCCGATGATCGCACCGGCGGTGGCGCTCGTCGTGAGCGAGACGCGGCGGCTGAACGACCTGGTGGAGAACCTGATGGAGGTCACCCGCTTCGACGCGGGCACGGCCAAACTGGTGCTGGACGACGTGGACGTGGCCGACCAGGTCACGGCGTGCATCGACGCGCGGGCCTGGCTCGACGCGGTCGAACTCGACGCCGAGCGGGGCATCGTGGCGCGGCTCGACCCGCGCCGCCTGGACGTCATCCTGGCCAACCTGATCGGCAACGCCCTCAAGCACGGGGGCTCGCCGGTGCGGGTCAAGGTGGTCGTGGAGGGGGAGTGGCTGGTCATCGCGGTCCAGGACAACGGGCCGGGCATCCCGGAGGAGGTCCTGCCGCACGTCTTCGACCGCTTCTACAAGGCGAGCGCTTCGCGGCCGAAGTCGGACGGTAGTGGCCTGGGGCTGTCGATCGCCATGGAGAACGCGCACATCCACGGCGGTGACATCACTGCGGCCAACGGGCCGGGGGGCGGGGCTCTGTTCACGCTGCGGCTGCCGGTGGATGTGGGGAAGGTGATCGCGGGTGACCAGGCGTAGGTCTTTGGCGGGGCTGGTGTTGTCGACGGGTCTGCTCGCGGGCGCCGTTTCCGGGTGCGGGATCAGGGCGACTACCGTGCCGGTGGACGTGGGGCCGGCGCCCTCGCGGGTGTCGTGCGACACCCCGGAGCAGCCGAGCGGGCAGAGCGGGGTGCAGGGCTTCCGGGCCACGGTGGAACTGGTCTGCGGATCGCAGCTGGTGGGCGTGGAGCGGGTGGTTCCGGTACCGGAGAAGCGGACGCTGAAGGACCCCGTGGCGCTCGTCGCGCAGGCGCTGCTGGAGGCGCTGGAGCGGACGCCCTCCGGGGAGGAGCGGGACGCGGGCTTCACGACCGGGGTCCCGGAGGGGCTGACGGCGGTCGCGCCGAGGGCGGGGGACCCGGCGGGCACGGTACGGCTGAGCCGCAAGCCGGAGGATCTGCCGCCGGTGGCGCTGTCGCAGATCGTGTGCACGCTGGCGGGCAGCGACGCGGTGTCGGCGGGGCCGGGACCGGTGGTCCTGGGCGGCCCGAACGCGGATCCGCCGCGCACCTGGGAATGCACGGACGCGGTCCGTTCCCGGCCGGAGTCGGTCCTGACGCTGGGGGAGATCGCCCGGCCTACGGCCTCGGCGGGGGCTACGGCGGGGGCGACTGCGGGGCGGTAGGGGGCTCGGCGGGGGCCTTGGCGGGGGCTTGAGAGCGTGCGGGGCTGCTGCGGGTGCGGGTGCGGGTGCGGGTGGTGGCTTACGTCGCCTCGCGCGGGCCGGCTTTTGCCCCCTCGAGCTCCCGGGCCCGGTCGGTGGCTGCCCACCCGCCCCCCTGGGTGCGGGCTGGTGCGTCGCTTTGCGGCGCGGGCCTGCTTTCCCCTCGGGCTCCCGGGCTCGGCCGGTGGGTGGGGCGCCTTGTGGCGCGGCGCCTGGCCCCGTCGGCCAGGACCCCGATTGGCAGGGCCTCGGCTGGGCGGTCTCAGGGAGGGTTGGGGGTTTCCCGTCAGTCTCATCGTCCTTCCGGGGCGGGTCGGCCTGTAAAGGGCGCTCCTCCTTCGTCGTCGCGTCGCTTGCGCGATGGCCTTCGGCCACCCTTGACAGGCCGACCCGCCCCGGAAAAACGAAGACTGCCGGGAAGCCCCCAAAAGAACGGCACGGGTGATGGGTGAAGGGACGGGCCCGTCAGGGATGCGGCGAGGGGCCGGGGCTCCGCCCGTCGGGCAGCCGGGGAGGTGTCCAGCTGATTCCGCGCCGGGCGAGCGCGTCGGATCGCTACGCGCTTCGCTCTTCCCGGCGGCCGTCGGCCGTCTGGGGCTGGTGCCCGCACCAAATGCCGACCTCATCGCCCTGCGGAGCAGCCCGGCGCGTCGGATCGCTACGCGCTTCTCTCTCTTCGGCGTCCGCCGGCCGCCTGAGGCTCGTGCCTGCGCCAAATGCTGACCTCATCGCCCTGCGGGGCAGCCCGGCGCATTGGATCGCTACGCGCTCCTGTCGTCTCGGCGTCCGCCGGCTGTCTGGGGTTGGTCGAACGCGTACGGGGTGCCCCGCTCCCACAGCTCCTCGGCATGGCCGGCAAAGCGGTCGAACATGCCTTCCTCGCCGTGTCGGCGGAGGTGGAACATGGGCGAGTCATGCCCGATCACGCGCGCGAGGTGAGGTGTGACGAGGGCGTCGGAGTCGAAAAGGAACACGCTCAGGCCGACGTGGTTCGTGGCGTCTTCCGGGGCGCTGACTCGGACTTCCAAGCCGTCCAGGGGGCCGAGCCGATCCAGTTGTTCCAGAGTCATGCGGATGCGAGTGGAGACGGTCAGGGCCGCGTCCTCGATTGCCTCGCGCTGGCGAGTGGTCTCGCCGTTCGGGTCGCCCAAGAGGAAACGGATCCGGCATCCGCTCTTGATCTTTTTTCGAATGATCCCGGAGAAGTCGGGGATCGTGGTCCAGAAGAAGTAGTTCGTGTACCCCGACAGCAGCATGTCGGCGGTCGTCTCGGTGACCAGCTTCGCCCACGTCGTGGAAGGGCACGCGGAACGGTAGGGGTACGAGTGGACCAGCTCCCTGTCCTGCCCGACCTTCACGCGGCTGGTCACTGCTTCGGGCCAGATCATGCGCTCTTCAACTCCCAACACCCGCGCCACATCCGCACGGTTTCGAGCATGCGGGACCAGCGCGGGATCTGCTAACCAACGAGTGACCGTTCTCCCGGACACCCCTACCCGATCAGCCAACTGGTGCGGCCTCATACCAGCGTCGGCCATAGCTGAACTCAGGGCCGTGTTCAAGGGTCCTCCACTGGACATTTGGGCGTTCTGTGGAACATAGCGCGGGACGGCCCAACCGTCCCGGGATATGGGCAGATACGTCCGCACGGGCGGAGCAGTCTGAGTTCATCGGCGACCAGAGCGCGGGAGGTCTGATGGACGGGTATCGACGTGCGGTCATGGGTGGGGTCATTCTGACTCCACCTGAACGCTTCATCTCACTGGAACAGTTGGTGGCTGCGCTGGCTGTCGTGTGCTCGGACGAGCACGACCGCGCCCGCCGCCTCTTTGGCGAAGGCTGTGAACGCCGGTTGCGGATCCTCGCGGCGCCGGGTGATGACCTTGCGCGACGGTGAGACGCGGCATGTCTGCGGGGCGACGAGTGAGCTGCCCTTGGTGCTGGCCCTTGCCGCGGTACAGGTCGCCGACGAGGGGCGGGATGCTCTCGAGCTCGTCGATCCGGGCCTCCGGTGCACCCTCGGGCCGCACCGTGGGCGCCATCATGATGTGGTCTTGGACATGGACCGGGAAGACAGCGCGGTGTGGACCTCCTGGCGCACGGGCGAGTCGCCGTCCGCCGTTGAAGTGCTGGGGAACTGTGGCGCGACCAATGGTCTGGGTGCAGGGAACGATGATGCATGCGTGCAATTCGCAGGTCACCCCGATGAACACTCCTGGGCCCTGTTCGATCCGGTATTGGACTACATCGATCAGTACTTGCCGGAGGCGTTGCTCCGGGCGGCCGGGAGCTGGGGAACTGCACCAGGCAGAAGAGACGGCTCCCTGAGGGGGCCGTTGAGGGCTGGGGTCAGATGCCCATGGCTGCTGCCAGGCCCTTCTTGATTGCATTCAGGTGGGACGGTGCGAGGTGGATGGTCCGGCAGGGGGGTACGACGGGCCTGTGGGACCGGATCACCGAGCGCCTTGCCCAGTGGCAGGTGGACGGGCGGCCATCGGCGGATCGGATGCAGTTGCACGTCGGTCCGGATGGGCAGCGCCTCACCTGGGCGTAGGGCATCCCCCAAAGACGCCGTCGGCCCCCCGAGGAGGAGCTCAGGGGGCCGACGGACGGAGTGCGGCGCGGGAAAGGATCAGATGCCCATGGCTGCTGCCAGGTCCTTTTTGATCGCGTCCAGGATTTCCTGGCCGCGGGTGCGGGCCGGGGGCAGGTCGGAGGGTTCGGGTACCGGGACCACGACCTCCAGGTAGCACTTCAGCTTCGGCTCCGTGCCCGACGGGCGGACGATCACGCGGGCCTTGTAGTCGCCGTCCAGGTAGTAGCGGAGGCCGTCCGTGGGCGGGAGGGATTCCGTGCCCTGCGTCAGGTCCTCCGTCGAGGTGACGTGCAGGCCCGCCAGGGACGTCGGCGGCTGTGCGCGGAGTTGGGCCATCGCCGAGGTGATGACCGAGAGGTCCGAGACGCGGACCGAGAGCTGGTCGGTGGCGTGCAGGCCGTGGGCCATCGCCAGGTCGTCCAGCAGGTCCGTGAGGGTGCGGCCCTGTTCCTTGAGTTCCGAGGCCAGTTCCGCCACCAGGAGGGCCGCCGTTACGCCGTCCTTGTCGCGGACGCCCTCCGGGTCCACGCAGTAGCCGAGGGCTTCCTCGTAGCCGTAGCGCAGGCCCTCCACGCGGGCGATCCACTTGAAGCCCGTGAGGGTTTCCTCGTACGGGAGGCCTGCGGCCTCTGCGATTCGGCCGAGGAGGGAGGAAGAGACGATGGATTCCGCGAAGGTGCCCTCTGCGCCCTTGTGGACCAGGTGGGCCGCCAGGAGGGCGCCCACCTCGTCGCCGCGGAGCATGCGCCAGCCGCCGTTGTCCGGCACCGCCACCGCGCAGCGGTCCGCGTCCGGGTCGTTGGCGATGACGATGTCCGGGTTCACTTCGGCGGCCTTCGCGAAGGACAGGTCCATCGCGCCCGGCTCCTCCGGGTTGGGGAAGGCGACCGTGGGGAAGGCCGGGTCGGGCTCCGCCTGCTCCGCGACCAGGACGGGGGTCGGGAAGCCGTGGCGGGCGAAGGTCGCCATGACGACGTCCTTGCCGACACCGTGCATGGCCGTGTAGACGGTCCGCACGCCCCGGGGACCGCCGGGGGTCAGGACGGAGTCCGTGCGGGTCAGGTAGGCCTCCAGGACCTCCTCGTCGAGCTGGAGCCAGCCCTCCGAGGGACGGGGGACCGAGTCGAGTGTCGTCACGCGGGCGATGTGCCCCGCGATCTCGGCGTCCGCGGGGGAGACGATCTGGGAGCCGTCGCCGAGGTAGACCTTGTAGCCGTTGTCCCGGGGCGGGTTGTGGCTCGCGGTCACCTCGACGCCGGCGACGGCGCCCAGGTGCCTTATGGCGTACGCGAGGACGGGCGTGGGGAGGGGGCGGGGCAGGACGGCCGCGCGCAGTCCGGCGCCGGTCATGACGGCCGCCGTGTCGCGGGCGAAGTCCGCGGACTTGTAGCGGGCGTCGTAGCCGACGACCACCAGGCCGCCCTCGTGGCCCTGGGCCTTGAGGTAGGCCGCCAGGCCCGCCGCGGCGCGGATGACCACGGAACGGTTCATCCGCATCGGGCCCGCGCCGATCTCGCCGCGCAGTCCGGCGGTGCCGAACTGGAGCGTGCCGGAGAACCGGTCCGCCAGTTCCGTCACGTCGCCGGCCTCGATGAGCTTGGCGAGCTCGGCCGCCGTCTCCGGGTCCGGGTCCTCTGCCAGCCAGGCCTGGGCCTGGGTGATCAGGTCGTCCTGTGCCTGTTCCTGCACTACTTCCGCCTTAGCTTCTCGTACGGGCCCGTGCCTCAGATGCGGGCGAGGACCTGGGTCAGCAGCTTGCCCATGCGCGCGGCCGAGTCGCGGCCGGCCTGGAGGACCTCTTCGTGGTTCAGCGGCTCGCCGGAGATGCCCGCCGCCAGGTTGGTGACCAGGGAGATGCCGAGCACCTCGGCGCCGGCCTCACGGGCGGCGATGGCCTCCAGCACGGTGGACATGCCGACCAGGTCGGCGCCCATGACGCGGATCATGTTGATCTCGGCCGGGGTCTCGTAGTGCGGGCCGGGGAACTGGACGTAGACGCCCTCTTCGAGGGTCGGGTCGACCTGCTTGCACAGCTCGCGCAGGCGCGGCGAGTACAGGTTGGTGAGGTCCACGAAGTTCGCGCCGATGATCGGCGAGGTGGCCGTCATGTTGATGTGGTCGCTGATCAGGACCGGCTGGCCGGGCTGCATGCCCTGGCGCAGGCCGCCGCAGCCGTTGGTCAGGACGACGGTCTTGCAGCCGGCGGCGACGGCGGTACGGACGCCGTGGGCGACGGCGGCGACGCCGCGGCCCTCGTAGTAGTGGGTCCGGCCGAGGAAGACCAGGGCGCGCTTGTCGCCGATCTTGTACGAGCGGACCTTGCCGCCGTGGCCCTCGACTGCGGCGGGCGGGAACCCGGGCAGCTCGGTGACGGAGAACTCGGCCTCGGGAGCGCCGAGCGCCTCGGCGGCGGGGGCCCAGCCGGAGCCCATCACGAGGGCGACATCGTGGGTCTCGGCGCCCGTCAGCTCGCGGAGGCGGGCGGCGGCGGCGGAGGCGGCGGCGAAGGGGTCGGTAACAGATGCGTTCACGCGGACGAGCGTAGCCGAGCATTGCCTACGCGCGTAGATGGCACAGCTCACGGTGTTCGGATCGTTGCCTTGTCGTTTCCGCCGAATCGTCCCCGACGGGTGTTCGGGCCGGTACGGCGCCGCCGACGGGACGCTGTCCTGGCTTGCATCTGCGGCCCGGTGGGCTGGATTGCCCGCAGGGCAATTTCAGCCTCGCCGGCGTTTGAGGCGCGGGGTCCGGGGCGGAGCCCCCCCGCAGCGGTGCCGCACCCGCGGGACGGCCCTGGTCCGGCCGGGGACCGCACGGGCTGCGGCTAGCAGGGGCGCTTGCGGAGTTCCATCACGTAGTCGTGCGGGGCGCCCGCGGACTCGGCCGCGTCCGCGATCTCCCCCAGGTAGCGTGCCGACGGCAGGCCGCCCTCGTAGCCGTTGAGGACGTAGCACCAGGCCGCCTCCTCGCCGTCCAGGGTGTGGACCCGGATCCGCATGCGGCGGTAGATGTCCAGCCCCACGCCCTCCCAGCGGTCCATCGAGTCCTCGTCCAGCGGCGCGATGTCGTACAGGGCGACGAAGACCTGCTGGCGCGGGGCCTCGACGATCGTGGCGAGGGCGCCCTCCCAGCCCATCTGCTCGCCGCCGAAGGTCAGCCGCCAGTCGTTGATCCAGCCCGTGCCGCGCAGCGGCGAATGGGGAGCGCGGCGCGTCATCAGCCGCGGGTCGAGGTTGCCGGCGTACGCGGCGTAGAGCGACATGAGGTCGAGGGTACGGGAGGGGTGCCGGTGCACGCGTGCCCGGATGGTGCCCCGGGGTCCTCGTATGGAGGGACCGGGCGCGAAGCACCTTGAAGCGTGCGGGACAATGGGGCACGGAATGCATCCCCCGGGGAGACCCCCCGGACGACCGGTCGGGGCGGCAGCCGGCCGGGTAGACGTGAGGCGGAGTTTTCGTGACCCGGATCGTGATCATCGGCGGCGGACCCGGCGGGTACGAGGCGGCCCTCGTAGGGGCCCAGCTCGGCGCGGAGGTGACCGTCGTGGACTGCGACGGTCTGGGCGGGGCCTCGGTCCTGACCGACTGCGTGCCCTCCAAGACGCTCATCGCGACCGCCGAGGTCATGACGACCTTCGACTCGTCGTACGAGGAGCTCGGCATCGTCGTCGCCGACGACACCCCGCACATCGAGCAGGCCGCGCGCGTCGTCGGCGTCGACCTCGGCAAGGTGAACCGGCGCGTGAAGCGCCTCGCGCTCGCCCAGTCGCACGACATCACCGCCTCCGTCACGCGGGCCGGCGCCCGTGTCGTACGCGGCCGGGGCAAGCTCGGCGGGCCGCAGGGCATCGACGGCACGCGGGACGTCATCGTCACCGCCGCCGACGGCACGGAGACGATCCTGACCGCCGACGCCGTACTGATCGCCACCGGCGGCACCCCGCGCGAGATCCCCGACGCCATGCCCGACGGCGAGCGGATCCTGAACTGGACCCAGGTCTACGACCTCGACGAGCTCCCCGAGGAGCTCATCGTGGTCGGCTCCGGTGTGACCGGCGCCGAGTTCGCCGGCGCGTACCAGGCCCTCGGGTCCCGGGTGACCCTGGTCTCCTCCCGTGACCGCGTGCTGCCGGGCGAGGACCCGGACGCGGCCGCCGTCCTCGAGGACGTCTTCCGGCGGCGCGGCATGAACGTCATCGGCCGCTCGCGTGCCGAGTCCGCCAAGCGCGTCGGCGACCGGGTGGAGGTCACCCTCTCCGACGGCAGGGTCATCACCGGCACCCACTGCCTGATGGCGGTCGGCGCGATCCCCAACACCAAGGACATGAACCTGGAGGAGTCCGGGGTCCGGCTCAAGGACTCCGGGCACATCTGGACCGACAAGGTCTCGCGTACGTCCTCGCCCGGCGTGTACGCGGCCGGCGACGTCACCGGCATCTTCGCGCTGGCCTCCGTGGCCGCCATGCAGGGCCGCATCGCGATGTACCACTTCCTCGGCGACGCGGTGGCCCCGCTGAACCTCAAGACGGTGTCGTCGAACGTCTTCACCGACCCCGAGATCGCCACCGTCGGCTACACCCAGGCCGACGTGGACGCCGGCAAGATCGACGCGCGCGTGGTGAAGCTGCCGCTGCTGCGCAACCCGCGCGCCAAGATGCAGGGCATCCGGGACGGCTTCGTGAAGCTGTTCTGCCGCCCGGGCACCGGAATCGTCGTCGGCGGCGTGGTCGTCTCCCCGCGCGCGAGCGAGCTGATCCACCCGATCTCGATCGCGGTCGACAACAACCTGACGGTCGAGCAGATCGCAAACGCGTTCACCGTGTACCCCTCCCTGTCGGGATCGATCGCGGAGGTGGCCCGCCAGCTGCACACGCGGAAGGCCGCCGGGGAGGCGTAACCGGCTCGAACCGCCGCATACCGCAAGGGGTTTGGGGCGGGGCGCCGTCTCGTGGCCGGCCGTTCACGCAACTCTCCGGCCGCGTATACCACTAGTCGCCCCGCCGTATGGACAACTTCGGTATTCCGGCGCAAGGAGCTGAAAGTAGACGGTCGTTGGGGTTACTGTCAGTTTCGTGTTCGCTGCAGAACGTCGCCAATTGATCCTCGAAATGGTGCGGGCCAACGGAGCCGTGTCGCTCCGGGAGCTCGCCCGCGTCGTCCAGACCTCCGAAGTGACCGTACGGCGGGACGTGCGGGCACTGGAGGCCGAAGGACTCCTCGACCGCCGGCATGGCGGTGCGGTGCTGCCGGGCGGTTTCACCCGTGAATCCGGCTTCCCGCAAAAGTCCCATCTCGCGACGGCGGAGAAGACCGCCATCGCCGATGTCGCGGCCTCCCTCGTCGAAGAGGGCGAGGCCGTCGTCGTCGGCGCGGGCACCACGACCCAGGAGCTGGCCCGCCGGCTCGCCCGGGTGCCCGGACTGACCGTGGTCACCAACTCGCTGCTGGTCGCCCAAGCGCTGGCCCACGCGAACCGCGTGGAGGTGGTGATGACCGGTGGCACCCTGCGCGGCTCCAACTACGCCCTCGTGGGCAGTGGTGCGGAGCAGTCCCTCCAGGGCCTCCGGGTCTCGCGCGCCTTCCTCTCCGGCAGCGGCCTGACCGCCGAGCGCGGCCTGTCGACGTCCAACATGCTGAGCGCGAGCGTCGACCGCGCCCTGGTCCAGGCGGCGGCGGAGGTGGTCGTCCTGGCCGACCACACGAAGCTCGGCACGGACACCATGTTCCAGACGGTGCCGACGGACGTGATGACCCGCCTGGTCACGGACGAGCCCCCGCCGCACGACGACCGGGCGGCCACGGAGCTCCAGGCCCTGGCGGACCAGGGCGTCCAGATCACGGTCGCGGGCGCGGCCGCCCCCGGCCAGGTGGACGGCATGCAGGGCCGCCGACCCCGCCGCGACACCCCCCTCCCGGTCCAGAGGCGAGGCGGCCCGACGGCGCAGCTCCGCAGCGCGCCCGCCGGGATGCTGGAACAGCAGGCCGGGGAGCGGGCGCGCGTGGCGGACATGCGCCGCCGCTGAGGGAAAAGGGGTGATGCCCGCCGCCGGTGGCGGCGGGCATCACCCCTTTCGTATCGGTTCCTGACTCGCCGACGTCAGCGCAGTGCGTCAGTCAACGGCCGGACGTCCGGTGCCACCTCGATCCAGCCCGGACCACCGGCCGGCAGGTACATCAGCCGAGGGCCGGGCTCACCGACGCGGTAGTGCAGTGCCAGTGGCATGTCGAACCCGAGATCTCCGATCAGCACCGATTCCGCCACCGGGACGGACACGTACCCGTCGGCGGCAACCGGGCCGGCTCCGTAGAGCGAGGCCTGTTCCGGAGTCTCGGCCCACCAGTGACCGGTCTCCCGAACCATCGCCTCCAGGGAGTACAGCACTGCCTGGGCGGTCGGACGGTCGGGCAGGACCTCCGTCAGGAACCCGGCGGCCCGCTCGAACTTCCAGGAGCCCGCGAGCATGGCGCCCACGATCTCCTCCGGAAGTTCGAAGGTCCCGATGCTCACCGTGGGGATTGTCGTTTTCAATCGCCCGTCACCCTTCTGCCCGTCGCGGTCCGCAGGGCGCCGAGGATCGCGGCCCGGTGCTCGGGCGGCGCGAAGCCTCCGTGCTGCGGGAAGTTCCGCCCGTTGACACCGCGGGACAGCCAGGTCACATGCAGGCCGCCGCCCTCCTGGATGACCGCGGTGAACCCGACCGTGTCCTGCGAATCGCCGAACATGCCCTTGTTCAGGATGTCGTGCCCGCCGCGCCGCGGCAGGATCCCGCCCGGGGTATCCCGGTCGCTGCGACGAGCCTCGAAATGTCCGGTCTTGGGATCGTAGATCCCGCTGTACGCCAAATCGGGCGCGTTCCCGTCGATGGAACCCTGGTTCTCCTCCTGGGTCCACTTGCTCGACAGGCCACCGCACTTGTTGTTGTGGACCAGGACGGGCGAGTCGTCGACGAGCACGTAGTACGTGTGCAGGTCGCTGACCGTCAGGTTGTGCACGGTTGCGGACAGCGCCATCCGGTGCTCGACCGCGGTGATCTGGACGACCGTGCCGGCGCTGGTGCGCAGCCACTGGCCTTGCCGCAGGTCGGTGGCGTCCACCCATTCGTCCAGGTCCTCGACCCAGAACGGGTGCCCTCCGGTGGCCGTTACCGAGGAATCGGCCGTCGCCGGGTCGCCGTCGGTGTCGACGGTGATCTCCACGAGGTTCTTGAAGCCCTGGGAATTGAACTCGGCGCTGACCTTCTCGACCTCGGTCTGCCCCGTCTCCGGGCGGGTGGCAACGACCTCGTCACCGATCTCGACGTCCTCGATGGGCTTGGCCGAGCCGTCCCCCATCAGGACCTTCGTGCCGGGGACAAAGCTGTTCTTGCAGCTGGCGCCCTCGGTCATCGACCCGCCGGAGTCGTTGTCCTTGCCCTGCGACTTCTTCGGGCCATCGCCCTTCTTGGTCTCCGAGGACTTGGACGCCTTGCCGTCGCCGTCGGCCTTCTTGGCCTTCTGTGCGGAGGCCTTGCCCTGCTTGGCCGCCGTGGCCTTGGCCTCGTCGGCTCGCTTCGCTGCTGCGGCTGCTGCCTCCTGTGCCTTTCTTCGGGCCGCTGCTGCTTCTTCCTCCAGTTTTCTGGCTCGTTCGGCGGCTTCCTCTATCTGCCGTTTCCATTCGGCGAGGTCTTCGGCGTATTTGGCCATGGCCTGCTGGTAGCGCTCGACCCGCCTGAGGATGTCGCGGGCCAGGGACAGTTTCTGTGCCCAGCTGTTGAAGGCTTCCCAGGCTCGGTCCAGTGCCTTGAGGATGCGCTTGGCGCGTCCTGCGAAGGGGAGTGCGGCGTCGAGGGCGAGTCCGGCGCATGCGCCCCAGTCGCCGCCGAGGCAGTCGCGGATGTCGTTGTAGCCGGAGGCGTCCTTGAGGATGCCCATGGCGACTTCGAGGGCGATGTCCAGGGCGCTCTTGCCCTGGATCATGTTGGCCCAGGCGGCTTCGGCGTCCGTGAAGTCCTTGATGGGCATCACGGGCGGTGCGATGGACAGGCCGCTGGGGTCGCTGAACGTCACCGGCGAGTTGTTCGCGTAGACGTACGGGTTCTGCTGCTTGGGCTCGTTGAAGTCGACGATGGGGTCGACGGAGATGAACCGGCCCGTCGCAGGGTCGTACTCACGCGCGCCCAGATGCACGAGCCCGGTGGACTCGTCGACCTCTCCGCCGACGAAGCCCTTCTTGCCCGGCCACATGGACGGGGCCGCGCCGCGGACCTCGCCGTAGGGCGTGAACTTGCGGCGGGTGACCGCCATGGTGGTGGCGTCCACCGAGGTGGTCGCCGTGCCGTTCTGGTCGGTCATCAGGTACGACGTCGTGATGACGCCGTCCTTGGCCGTCTTGACCATCGTCGGTCCGGCCGGGTGGCCGAAGTACCGGGTGCTCTCCAGCTTGCCCGCGGTCGTGAGTTTGACCTCGGTGCCCGGCAGGTACAGCGTGGTGCCGGACGGTTCGCGCTTGATCAGGCGGTTGCCGCCGGAGTCGTACACGAACTCCGTCGACTCCGTGCCCTTCGTGACCTTCGCCAGCTGACCTGAGGCGTCCCACTCCAGGTTCTGGGTGTCACCCAAGACGGTGCGGGTCTTGGTGTTGCCCGCCTCGTCGTACGTGTACGACTCGGTGCGGGTGCCGCCCGGTCCGGTGGTGTCGACCTTCTGCAGTCCGTTGGCGCCGGGCTGGCCGGGGGTGCCGTAGGTGTAGGTGCGGGTGACGTCCTTGGTGAGGTCACCGGTCGGGTTGTGCTGGACCTCCTTGGTGCGGTTGCCGGCCGCGTCGAAGCTGTACGAGCTCCAGTACGCGCTCGGACCGCCGACCTGGGGCTTGGAGCCGGGGCCGGATGCGTTCGGCTGGGCCGCGCAGTCGTCCGTGGCGGTCCAAGCCTCGTTCATGCGGCGCAGGTAGTCGTAGGCGAAGCACTGGACGTCGGTGGTCGCAGTGGCCTCCGGACCCTCCTTGTCGGTGATCTTCAGGATGTTGCCGACGGTGTCGTACTGGAACGACGTGTCGTTGATCCGGCTCGGCGACTGTTCCTTGTCGTTGACCGTTCGGGTGAGGAGGCGGGTCTGCTCGTCGTAGAAGTTGGTCGAGTAGATCTGGGATCCGGCGGGGCCGGATTCCGTGCGCAGCACGTCGCCCATGGGCGAGTAGTCGACCTTGCCGACGAAGGTCTTCCCCTGGATGCCCATGATGGTGGGCAGTTCGAGGTGGTTGTACTTCATGGTGCTGACTTCGGCGGGCAGGCCGCCGACTGCGGGCTGGTTCGTCCACGCCGTCAGGCCGGTGTTCGGCCGGTATCCGGTGGAGAAGTTGTACGAACCGGAGAGATCACCCTCCGATGCCGGGATGGTGATCTTCGTCCCGGTCGGGCGGTACTCGCTGTCGTAGCCGGTCACCTCCTGCGTGTAGGCGTTGCCGTTCACGTAGCGGGTCGATGCGACCGGCAGGCCAACGGCACCCGGCAGGGTGTCGAACGTAGTCGACGTCAGCTTCGGGCCCGTCACCGAACCCTCATGGGTGGCGATGACGCGTCCCAGGCCGTCGTACTCCGGGGCGACGACCTTGCCCCTGGCGTCCGTGACGGTCGCCAGTCGGTCGCCCTGCCCGTACGTCATCGTCGACGTGCCCTTGTCGGGGTCGGTCTGCTTGGTCTGGCGACCGCGGATGTCGTACTCGAAGCCCCACTTGTCGCCCGCCTGGTTGACGACCGACTCCAGCGCGCCGCGCTGGTTGTACGAGTAGAGCGTCTTGTCGTACGCGCCGGTGGGCGAGTCCGAGCGGAAGAAGCGGAGCTCGGTCTTGCGGCCCGCGCCGTCGAGGAAGGCCCGGGTGGGGGTTTCGCCCTTGGGCGGGTCGACGGTGATGTTGTCGCCGCCGTACGTGGTGGTCGTACGGGAGGTTTCCAGGCCGAACTTGCGGGAGATCTGCGCGGTCGAGCGGCCGGAGCCGTCGTACAAGGTCATCGTCGAGGACGGGACCTCGTTGTCCTTCGGTGCCCACTGGACGCCCGAGGGAGCGCCATCGGTGTAGTAGGCGCCGTTGCTCTTCCAGACCTGGCCGAGGCTGTTGTAGAAGGTGTCGGTGATGAGCCGGCCGCCTCCCAGTGCCTCCATCTGGGTCTGGCGGATGCGCAGGCTGCTGTCGTAGATGTCGTAGCTGGTGCGGTAGGTGCCGTCATCCAGGAGACTCTTGTTGGAGATGACGACCGGACCGTCGGTGCGGACGTCGTAGGAGAACTCGCCGTCGGGCGACTTCGAGAGCGGGTCGCGGTCCGGGGACCAGACCTTGAGCAGGCGGCCGAGGCCGTCGTACTGCATGACCTGACGGCGGCCGTTGGTGTCCTGCTTGGCCAGGATCGATCCGCGGCCCTGGTCGGTCTCGGTCGTCTGGGTGTGACCCGCCGGGTTGGTGGTGACGACCTTGGTGACGATCTGACCCGAGGCAGGGGTGTAGTCGAGCTTGGTGACCTTGCCGAACACGTCGGTGCTGGTCTTGGGGCGACCGTAGGCGTCGAAGGTCGCGCTGCCGTCCACCTGGTAGACCGGAGCGCCGTTGGAGTACCCGGTCAGCGACTCCGTGGACTTCACGTTGCCGGCGGCGTCGTAGGAGATGCGGATGTCCGCGGTCACGTCCGCCGGGCGCTGAAGGTTGGTGGCGTCACAGGCCTTGGCGACTGACTCGACCCGCTTCTGGCGGGCGATGATCCAGCGCGTCTCGTCCGAGTCGTACTCGTAGCGGCTGCAGCTGTCGTCGGACGGATCAGCGAGGTCTCCCTTGTTCGAGACCCATTCGGCGAAGCCTCGGGTGTCGTACTTGGTTTCCATGGCGGTGCGGCGCCAGCCGCGTCCGTCGGAGAGCAGGATGCGGGAGTTGACCCCTGTGGTCTGCTGGACGAAGGACTGCTGGGGTTCGATGTCCTCCTCGGGCGTGGCGCCCTTGCGGAGGCGCGTTGCCGTGGGGCCGTAGATCCACGGGGTGTAGGTCGTGGCCGCTTCGAGGGCGCC
>NZ_JBICYR010000029.1:25693-83146 GCF_043201175.1 Streptomyces sp. NPDC048337 | reverse complement strand
GGCCCCGGCCCCGGCCCCGGCCCCCACCCCGGCCCCGGCCCCGGCCCCGGCCCCGGCCCCGGCCCCGGCCCCGGCCCCGGCCCTGGCCCCGGCCCCGGCCCTGGCCCCGGCCCCGGCCCCGGCCCCGGCCCCGGCCCCGGCCCCGGCCCCGGCCCCGGCCCTGGCCCCGGCCCCGGCCCTGGCCCCGGCCCTGGCCCTGGCCCTGGCCCTGGCCCCGGCCCCGGCCCCGGCCCCGGCCCTGGCCCCGGCCCTGGCCCTGGCCCTGGCCCTGGCCCCGGCCCTGGCCCCGGCCCTGGCCCTGGCCCTGGCCCCGGCCCCGGCCCCGGCCCCGGCCCCGGCCCCGGCCCCGGCCCCGGCCCCGGCCCCGACCCCCTGGCCCTGGCCCTGGCCCCGACCCCCGCGAAGCCCCCGCCAGGGACCGTCCCCGGCCCCGTGAAACCCCCGCCAAGAGACCGGCCAAGCCCCCGGCGAGGGAACCGGCCCCGACCCCCGCGAAGCCCCCGCTCAGGGCCCGCAGGGCGCCGGCCCGCGACCACCGGCGCGCGCACGCGGGCCACTCGCCCCCGATTGGCCCGCCCACAACCCCCGGCCCCCACCTACCGTGCCCCCATGGACCCCACGCTCGCCACCGACCTCGCCCACCTCCCCGCCCTCCTCGCCGCCACCCACCGCGCCGCCGCCACCACCCTCGCGACCCTCGACGCACGCCCCGTCGTACCGCCCCCCACGAAGCCCCCCACGAAGCCCCCCACCCCCGCCCCCCTCCCAGAGCACGCCACCGGCACGACCGCCGCCCTCGCCGCCTTCCAAGACCGCTGGGAGCCGCGCCTCTCCGCCTCCGCCGGCCCCCGCTACCTCGGCTTCGTCACCGGCGGCGCCACCCCCGCCGCCCTCGCCGGAGACTGGCTCACCTCCGCCCACGACCAGAACTCCAACTCCTCCTTCGACGGCGCCGGCCAGGACCTCGAACGCGAAACCGTCGGCTGGCTCCGCACGCTCTTCCACCTCTCCGACGCCCACTCCGGCACCTTCGTCTCCGGCGCCACCATGTCCAACACCACCGGCCTCGCCATCGCCCGCGAATGGCTCGGCGAACGCCTCGGCGTCTCCCCGGCCGAGGACGGCGTCGCCGCCCTCGGCCCCGTCCGCGTCCTCTCCGGCGCCCCGCACTCCTCCATCGCCAAGGCCCTCTCCATCCTCGGCCTGGGCCGGAGCTCCCTCGTCCGGATCCCCACCCTCCCCGACCGCGAGGCCGTCGACCCAGCCGCCCTGGACCGCGCCCTCGCGGACACCCCCGGCCCCGCCGTAGTCGTCGCCAACGCCGGCACCGTCAACACCGTCGACTTCGACGACCTCCCGGCCATCGCCGCCCTCCGCGACCGCCACGACTTCTGGCTGCACACCGACGCCGCCTTCGGCGCCTTCGCCGCCCTCTCCCCGGACCACGCCCACCTCGCCGACGGCATCGACGCCTCCGACTCCCTCTGCGTCGACCTGCACAAATGGCTGAACGTCCCCTACGACAGCGCAGTCCAGTTCACCCGCCGCCCCGACCTCCAGGCCCGCGTCTTCCAGGCTCGTATCTTTCAAGAGGGCGCCGCCTACCTCGGCTCCCTCGGCGACCAGCCCGACCTCGTCCACCTCACCCCGGAGAACTCCCACCGGCTGCGCGCCCTCGCCGCCTGGTTCACGCTCCGCGCGTACGGCCGCCAGGGCCACCGCGAGATCGTCGAACGCGACATCGCCTGCGCCCGCGCGCTGGGCGCCGCACTGGAACGGGACCCGGCCTTCCGCCTCCTCGCCCCGGTCCGCCTCAACGTCGCCTGCTTCACCCTCGCCGACGACCCCACCCCGGCCCGCCTGACGGCTCTCCGGGAGGCCGTGGGCGCCGAGGTCTTCGTCACCCCGACCGTCTACGCGGGAACCCCCGCCCTGCGCGCCGCGTTCTCCAACTGGCGTACCACGCAGGCGGATGTACGCCGGGCCGCGGAGGCCCTCGGCGCAGCAGCAAGGGAGATCGCATGACGAGCCGTCCCCTGACCCTCATCGAGGTGGAGGCCCTGGCGCGCACCGCGCACGAGGGCCAGACGGACAAGGCCGGCCGGCCCTACGCCGAGCACCTCGCGGCCGTGGCCGAAGGCGTCCGCCTGCGCGGCGGCAGTCCCGAACAGCAGGCGGCGGCCTGGCTCCACGACTCCATCGAGGACGAGGCCCTCAGCCTGACCTGGCTGGATTCCGCCGCCCTCCCGCAGTCCGTCAAGGACATGGTCCTCGCGGTCACCAAGCGCCCCGGCGAACCGGTCGAGCAGTACACGGCCCGCATCCTCGCCACTCCCGGCGCCCTGCTCGTCAAAGAGGCCGACCTGGCCCACAACGCCGATCCCGTACGGCTCTCCGTCCTGGACGGCCCCACCCGCGACCGGCTGTCCGCGAAGTACGCGTATGTCCGCTCCCTCCTCGGCCTCACCACCCCGTGACCCCCGCACCGCGCCCGAAATATGCTCTGCGCACAGTGCCGTTGGCGGAAACGGAACGATGGTGATTCGTCACGGGGCGGATAGCCGGGGCCCGTTGGTGGGAGGATGGTCCATGTGGGGGTGTGCGTGGCCGTGCGCCCCTGGCCGACCAGGGGACGACCGAAGGTGTGATCAGTAGTGGCCATTTCGCTGTCAGTGGTGGTTCTGTTGGCGGTCATCCTGGTGGTGCTGATCCGCGGCAACCACCTCAAGGCGGGCCCCGCCATCGTCGCGGCCCTCTTCGGGTTCTTCCTGGCGTCCAGCTCCATCGCGGACGACGTGAACCGTTTCCTCAACTCCCTCGCGACGATGATCGCGAACATCAAGCTCTAGCGGACCCCCTAGAGGTCCCGCCGTTCCTGCCGCGCTTCGGGGATGACGTGCTGCGCCTGGAGGTCGGCGTTCACCTGACCGCCCAGGGTCATGACGTTCAAGGTGGCCGAGTTCTCGTTGGCGATGGCCTTCTCCACCCGCGAGACCAGCCGCGTGAAGGACTCGCCGTCCGAGAGGCCGGCGTACGGTCCCACGCGGGTCTCGAAGTAGACCTGCTCGTGGCCCAGGAGCTGCTCGGTCGACCGGTAGTTCTTCCACATCTCGCGATAGCGGTAGACGCTCTCCAGCGACACCGAACAGACGACGACCAGGCTGAGCACCGTGGCGGTGATCCTGGCGAACGGCAGGTCGATGTTGACGAGCGCGGGAACCAGCGCACCGCCGACCACGGACGCGGTCCGCATCCTGAGATGCACGGCCTTCATCCTGACGGCCTTGCGGTCGTACCACCCCTGATACTGCGCGAGCCTCTCCAGATACCGCTGGGTCGCATCCGCCTCCGGCATGCGGGGAGTACACCGACACGCGACGGCGCCGTCAATGGAAAGCCCCGCCAAGCCCGGTAAATGGCCGGAAACAACGGAGGGCCAGGCCGAGGAAAAATCCTCCGACCTGGCCCTCACATGCTCAGAGCGGGCGACGGGAATCGAACCCGCGTAGCTAGTTTGGAAGACTAGGGCTCTACCATTGAGCTACGCCCGCAACGCGTGCGCCGCAGGTCCGGGGACCGCGGCACGAACAGCATCCTAGCGGGTCGCGCCGGGGGAGCGCACACCCCTTTCGCGTCGCGCGCGGCGACCTGTCGGCGAGTCGGTCCGCGAAGTCGCGAAACCCCGCGCGTCGGAGGGTCTCCGGGCATGTACCCTACGTGTCGCACCGACGGGGTGTGGCGCAGCTTGGTAGCGCGTCCGCTTTGGGAGCGGAAGGTCGTCGGTTCGAATCCGGCCACCCCGACCACCAGCAGTGTCCCCTTTTTCTTGCTCCATCGAGGGTCACCACAAGATCGCGTTGTGGGCTGATTGCCGCTTGCGGCTACTATGCAAGCTGCGTGCCCGTGTGTCTGATGTACCGGGCCGAAGTCCGCTGAACCGCTGAATCGCAGCGAGACGGCAGAACCCCCAGCAGTCAGCCACAAGGAGACCGAACCGTGAAGAGCGCCGTGGAGACCCTGAACCCGACCCGGGTTCGGCTCACTGTCGAGGTGCCCTTCGAGGAGCTCAAGGACAGCCTCGACGCGGCGTACAAGAAGATCAACCAGCAGGTCACGGTGAAGGGCTTCCGCAAGGGCAAGATCCCGGCCCGCGTCATCGACCAGCGCTTCGGCCGCGGTGCGGTCCTGGAGGAGGCCGTCAACGACGCCCTCCCGAAGTTCTACACCGAGGCGGTCAACGAGGCCGACCTGAACCCGCTGGGCCAGCCCGAGGTCGACATCACGGAGCTGAAGGACGGCGAGCTGCTGGCCTTCACCGCCGAGGTCGACGTGCGCCCCGAGATCGAGATCCCGGACTACTCCGGCATCGAGGTCGAGGTCGACGCCATCGAGGTCTCCGACGAGGACGTCGAGAAGTCGGTCGAGCAGCTGCGCGGTCGCTTCGCGTCCACCAAGGACGTCGAGCGCGCTGCCCAGGACGGCGACGTCGTGACGATCGACCTCGAGGCGAAGGTCGACGGCGAGGTGCTCGAGGACGGCGTCGCCTCCGACGTCTCCTACACCATCGGCTCGGGCGAGCTCCTCGAGGGCATCGACGAGGCCGTCAAGGGCCTGGAGGCCGGTGGCGAGGCCACCTTCACCTCCCAGCTGAAGGGCGGCTCCGCCGAGGGCAAGGACGCCGAGGTCACCGTCAAGGTCTCCAAGGTCTCCGCCCGCGAGCTGCCGGAGCTGGACGACGAGTTCGCGCAGATGGCGAGCGAGTTCGACACCCTCGACGAGCTCAAGGCCGACAGCCGCAAGCGCCTCGAGAACATGAAGCAGTACGACCAGGCCACGCAGGCCCAGGAGCGCGTCCTGGAGAAGCTGCTGGAGCTCGTCGAGGTGCCGATCCCCGAGAAGCTGCTCGAGGACGAGGTCAACACCCGCAAGCACAACCTGGAGCACCACCAGCTCGGCCAGATGGGTCTGACCATCGAGAAGTACCTGGAGTTCCAGGGCAAGACGGTCGAGGAGTTCGACGCCGAGACCAAGGAGCAGGCGGTCAAGGGCATCAAGACCCAGTTCGTCCTGGACGCCCTGGTCAACAAGGAGAAGCTGGGCGTCAACCAGGAGGAGCTCACCGAGCACCTCATGCGCCGTGCCGCCTCCTCCGGCATGTCCCCCGACCAGTTCGCCCAGGCCGTCGTCGAGGGTGGCCAGGTTCCGATGCTCGTCGGCGAGGTCGCCCGCGGCAAGGCCCTCGCGGTCGTCGTCGAGGCCGCCAAGGTCGTCGACACCAAGGGTGAGGTCGTCGACCTCTCCGACGACGAGGACGAGGTCGAGCAGGCCGCCGAGGTCGTCGAGGCGGCCGTCGAGTCCGACGCGGACGAGGCCAAGTAACACCCCGGGCGAAGCCCGCTGAGCAGGACCCCGAGCAGTGCCCCGAAGGGCCCGGACGCAGCCGCGTCCGGGCCCTTCGGCACAGGGCTCGAAAGGCCCCCGGACCTTGCGCTCCCAGCGAACAGTTCGGGAAGCGGGATGGCGTTGTCCGACCTGCGCGTTAGGGTCCATGAATACGAGGGCTCTGCATTACCCGGACGCCGGCGGACGTGTCCGCACCGGCCGGGTGCGCCCCAGAACGAGACGCTGAGACGGCACATGGCCGTCGGAGACGAGCAGGTGGATACGTGACGAATCTGAAGCCTTACGCCGCGGGTGAGCCGTCCATCGGTGGCGGCCTCGGCGACCATGTCTACAACCGGCTGCTCGGCGAGCGCATCATCTTCCTCGGCCAGCAGGTCGACGACGAGATCGCCAACAAGATCACGGCGCAGCTCCTCCTCTTGGCCGCCGAGCCTGAGAAGGACATCTACCTGTACATCAACAGCCCCGGTGGCTCCGTGACGGCGGGCATGGCGGTCTACGACACCATGCAGTACATCCCGAACGACGTCGTCACCATCGGCATGGGCATGGCGGCCTCCATGGGCCAGTTCCTGCTCACCGGTGGCACCGCGGGCAAGCGCTTCGCGCTCCCGAACACCGACATCCTGATGCACCAGGGTTCCGCCGGCATCGGCGGCACCGCCTCGGACATCAAGATCCAGGCCCAGTACCTGCTGCGTACCAAGCAGCGCATGGCTGAGATCACCGCGCACCACTCCGGCCAGACCGTGGAGGCGATCATCCGCGACGGCGACCGCGACCGCTGGTTCACGGCGGAGGAGGCCAAGGAGTACGGCCTCATCGACGAGATCATCTCCGCCGCGTCCCTGGTCCCGGGCGGCGGCGGCACCGGGGCCTGATCCCGGCCCCGGCGCGCGAGACCTCGTACGACGTCCCGTACGCCAGCCCGTACCAGGCAAGCCTCAGCCCGCAGAACGCCACCAGGATGGTGAACACCCAGATGCACATGAACAACCTTTCTCCCGCGAGCGGCCTCTACACCGGCCCCCAGGTGGACAACCGCTACGTCATCCCGCGCTTCGTCGAGCGCACCTCGCAGGGCGTGCGCGAGTACGACCCGTACGCGAAGCTCTTCGAGGAGCGCGTGATCTTCCTCGGGGTGCAGATCGACGACGCCTCCGCCAACGACGTCATGGCGCAGCTGCTGTGCCTGGAGTCGATGGACCCGGACCGCGACATCTCGATCTACATCAACAGCCCCGGTGGCTCCTTCACCGCGCTGACGGCCATCTACGACACGATGCAGTTCGTGAAGCCGGACATCCAGACGGTCTGCATGGGCCAGGCGGCCTCCGCCGCCGCGGTCCTGCTCGCCGCCGGCACCCCCGGCAAGCGCATGGCCCTGCCGAACGCCCGTGTGCTGATCCACCAGCCCTCCGGCGGCACCGGCCGTGAGCAGCTCTCCGACCTGGAGATCGCGGCCAACGAGATCCTGCGCATGCGCGACCAGCTGGAGACCATGCTGGCCAAGCACTCGACGACGCCGATCGAGAAGATCCGCGACGACATCGAGCGCGACAAGATCCTCACTGCCGAGGACGCGCTCGCGTACGGCCTGATCGACCAGATCGTTTCCACCCGTAAGAGCAGCGCGGTCTGATCCTTGCCGCCAGTTGGCGTGAGCACGCTGCCGGATTGGGCGGTGTGAACCACGTCAAGGGGGCCCCGTACGGGGCCCCCGGCAAGGTACCGTCGGATATGAGGCACCAGGAGCGCTGAACCAGGCGTCTCCCAGGCGAAGGGGAAGCACCTCGTGGCACGCATCGGTGACGGCGGCGACCTGCTCAAGTGCTCGTTCTGCGGAAAGAGCCAGAAGCAGGTGAAGAAGCTCATCGCAGGACCCGGTGTGTACATCTGCGACGAGTGCATCGACCTCTGCAACGAGATCATCGAAGAGGAGCTCGCGGAGACCTCCGAGGTGCGGTGGGAGGAACTCCCGAAGCCCCGTGAGATCTACGAGTTCCTGGAGAGCTACGTCGTCGGCCAGGAGCCGGCGAAGAAGGCGCTCTCCGTCGCGGTGTACAACCACTACAAGCGGGTCCAGGCCGGCGAGAACGGCGGCGCGCAGGGCCGCGACGACGCGATCGAGCTCGCGAAGTCCAACATCCTGTTGCTGGGCCCCACGGGCTCCGGCAAGACCCTCCTCGCCCAGACGCTCGCGCGCATGCTGAACGTCCCGTTCGCCATCGCCGACGCGACGGCGCTGACGGAGGCCGGGTACGTCGGCGAGGACGTCGAGAACATCCTGCTGAAGCTGATCCAGGCGGCCGACTACGACGTCAAGAAGGCCGAGACCGGGATCATCTACATCGACGAGATCGACAAGGTCGCGCGCAAGAGCGAGAACCCGTCGATCACCCGTGATGTGAGCGGCGAGGGCGTTCAGCAGGCCCTGCTCAAGATCCTTGAGGGGACGACCGCCTCCGTCCCGCCGCAGGGCGGCCGCAAGCACCCGCACCAGGAGTTCATCCAGATCGACACGACTAACGTGCTCTTCATCGTGGGCGGCGCCTTCGCCGGCCTGGAGAAGATCATCGAGTCGCGTGCGGGCGCCAAGGGCATCGGCTTCGGGGCGACGATCCGCTCGAAGCGCGAGATCGAGGCGAGCGACCAGTTCCAGGAGGTCATGCCGGAGGACCTGGTGAAGTTCGGGATGATCCCCGAGTTCATCGGCCGCCTCCCCGTCCTGACCTCCGTGCACAACCTGGACCGCGAGGCCCTGCTCCAGATCCTCATCGAGCCGCGTAACGCGCTGGTGAAGCAGTACCAGCGGTTGTTCGAACTCGACGGTGTCGAGCTGGACTTCGAGCGCGAGGCGCTGGAAGCCATCGCGGACCAGGCGATCCTCCGCCAGACCGGCGCGCGCGGCCTGCGCGCCATCATGGAGGAGGTCCTGATGTCGGTGATATACGAGGTCCCGTCCCGCAAGGACGTGGCCCGCGTGGTCATCACCGCGGATGTGGTCCGCTCCAACGTCAACCCGACGCTGGTCCCGCGGATCGTCCCGAAGGACCAGGGCCCGCACGAGAAGTCGGCCTAGACGCAAGAGGTACGCAGAAGGGGCGCCCCCGGCTGGGGGCGCCCCTTCTGCGTGTGTGCCGCCCGCCGCTACTTCTTGACGCGGGAGGTGTTGTAGAGCTTCGCGGCGAAGTCGGCGGTCTGCTCCAGCGTGTAGCCCTTGCCGCCGCCGAGGATGGCGGCCACGTCCATGGCGCTGACCATGCTCATGGTGCTGTAGTCACCCCAGATGCAGATCGGCATCGTGAATTCCTTGGGGCCCTTGGACTTGGTGTCCGTGGAGACGAACTTGGCCTCCTGGCACTTGAGCACAGCGCCCTTGAAGCCGGCCGGGGTGATCGCCTTGGGCGTGCCGACGAGCTCGGCCTTGCCGTCCTTGTCGTCCTTGCCGGCCTTCAGCTTGGCCATCGCGAAGTACGCGTCCACGGCCTTCTCCGGGTCCGCGATCTCGCCGTAGACACCCTGGAAGTTGATCGCCTTCATCGACAGCGGGTTGCTCGGGTCGCCGGACACGTAGTCCATGCCCACCTGGGTGGGGTTCTTGACGCCGGCGGCCTCGGCCTCCTTCTTGTCCTCGTCGGTGAACTCCTCCTGCGTGTACTTCGGGTCCTTCTTGAAGGTGTCCACCGTCTCCGGGGCGACCAGCTTGTAGCCCTTGGTGTCCGCCGCGATGGAGCCGCCGGCGCCGCCGCCCTTCAGGAAGTACCAGCCGCCGCCCGCGATCAGCGCGACCGCGACGACCACCGCGATGATCACGCCGGCCTTGGACTTCTTCGGCTGCTGCGGGGGCATGCCGCCGTACGGGGGCTGCTGGTAGCCGTAGCCCGGCTGCTGGGGCTGCTGCGGGTAGCCCTGCGGGGGCACGCCCGGCTGCTGCGGGTAGCCGTAGCCGGGCTGGGGGGCGGGCTGCCCGTAGGGACCCGGCGGCGGGGGCTGCTGCCCGTAAGGTCCCGGCTGCTGCGGCTGCTGCCCGTAAGGCCCTGGCTGGTTGTAGCTCATCCCTGCGTCCCCCTTTAGGAACTTCTTATGTTTGCCCACATCCTCTCGGAAGATCGACTCTGTCCGGGCGCCGGGGTCCCAGGCGTTACGGAACTACGACGCGGGTACCGGGCGGCCGCCGCGCGGTATCGATTCGTAACGGGGGTGGGGCCACCCTTATCCTGTGGCTCGTGACCGAGAACACGCAGACACCCAGCAGCCCCAACTCCGAATTGCCGACCTCGTACGCGCCGGCCGAGGTAGAGGGGAAGCTCTACGAGCGCTGGGTGGAGCGTGGGTACTTCACGGCCGATCCCGCGAGCGAGAAGCCCGCGTACACCATCGTCATCCCGCCGCCGAACGTCACCGGCTCCCTGCACCTGGGGCACGCCTTCCAGCACACGCTCATGGACGCGCTGACCCGCCGCAAGCGGATGCAGGGCTACGAGTCGCTGTGGCTGCCCGGCATGGACCACGCTGGCATCGCCACCCAGAACAAGGTCGAGCAGCAGCTCGCCGAGGAGGGCAAGTCCCGCCACGACCTGGGCCGCGAGGAGTTCGTCGAGCGGGTCTGGCAGTGGAAGGAAGAGTACGGCGGCAAGATCCTCGGCCAGATGCGCCGCCTCGGCGACGGCGTCGACTGGTCCCGTGAGCGGTTCACCATGGACGAGGGCCTGTCCAAGGCCGTCCAGACCATCTTCAAGAAGCTCTACGACGACGAGCTGATCTACCGCGCCGAGCGCATCATCAACTGGTGCCCCCGCTGTCTGACGGCCATCTCCGACATCGAGGTGGAGTACCAGGAGGACGCGGGCGAGCTCGTCTCCATCAAGTACGGCGAGGGCGAGGACACCCTGGTCGTCGCCACGACCCGCGCCGAGACGATGCTCGGTGACACGGCCATCGCCGTCCACCCGGACGACGAGCGCTACAAGCACCTGCTCGGCAAGCTCATCAAGCTCCCGCTGACCGACCGCTCGATCCCGGTCGTCGCGGACACGCACGTCGACCCCGAGTTCGGCACCGGCTGCGTCAAGGTGACCCCGGCGCACGACCCGAACGACTTCGCCATCGGGCAGCGCCACGGCCTGCCCAATATGACGATCATGGACGAGCACGGCGTCATCACCGTCCACGGCCCCTTCCTCGGCCTGGACCGCTTCGAGGCCCGTTCCGCGGTCGTCGGCGCCCTGCGCCAGCAGGGCCGGATCATCGCCGAGAAGCGCCCGTACCTGCACTCCGTCGGGCACTGCTCGCGCTGCAGCACCACCGTCGAGCCCCGCCTGTCCCTCCAGTGGTGGGTCAAGGTCGAGACCCTCGCCAAGGCCGCCGGTGACGCGGTCCGTGACGACCGGGTCACGATCCACCCGAAGGAGATGGAGAAGCGCTACTTCGACTGGGTCGACAACCTCAACGACTGGTGCATCTCGCGCCAGCTGTGGTGGGGCCACCGGATCCCGGTCTGGTACGGCCCGAACGGTGAGGTCGTCTGCGTCGGACCGGACGACGAGGCGCCGACGGGTGAGGGCTGGGTCCAGGACACCGACGTCCTCGACACCTGGTTCTCGTCCGGCCTGTGGCCGTTCTCGACGCTGGGCTGGCCGGAGAAGACCCCGGACCTGGCGAAGTTCTACTCCACCGACGTCCTGGTCACCGGCCACGACATCATCTTCTTCTGGGTCGCCCGGATGATGATGTTCGGCCTGTACGCCATGGACGGCGAGGTCCCCTTCAAGACGATCGCGCTGACCGGTCTGGTCCGCGACGAGCGCGGCAAGAAGATGTCGAAGTCCTTCGGCAACGTCGTCGACCCGCTGGACTGGATGGACAAGTACGGCTCCGACGCCGTCCGCTTCACCCTGGCCAAGGGCGCCAACCCGGGCACCGACGTGCCGATCGGCGAGGACTGGGTCCAGGCGTCCAGCAAGTTCGCCAACAAGATCTGGAACGCCACGCGCTTCGCGCTGATGAACGGCGCCACCATCGAGGGCGAGCTGCCGCCGGTCGAGCAGCTGTCCGCGACCGACCGGTGGATCCTGTCGCGCCTCAACAAGACGGTCGCGCAGGTCGACGCGTACTACGACGACTTCCAGTTCTCGAAGCTCAGCGAGGCGCTGTACCACTTCGCCTGGGACGAGGTCTTCGACTGGTACGTCGAGCTCTCGAAGACGACCTTCTTCGCGGGTGGCGAGCCCGCCAAGGCCTCGGCCCGGGTCCTCGGCGAGGTCCTCGACGTGATGCTGCGCCTGCTGCACCCGGTGGTCCCGTTCGTCACCGAGACGCTGTGGACCACGCTGACCGGCGGCGAGTCCCTCGTGATCGCTGACTGGCCGAAGGACAGTGGCTTGCGCGACGAGGCCGCCGAGGCCGAGATCGAGGGCGTCCAGAGCCTGGTCAGGGAGGTCCGCCGGTTCCGCAAGGAGCAGGGCCTCGACGACAAGCAGAAGGTCCCGGCCCGCCTGGACCTGGCGGGCACCGCGCTCGCCGCCCACGAGGACGCCATCCGCCAGGTGCTGCGCCTCCAGCCGGAGGGCGAGGCCTTCAGCGCCACCGCGACCCTGCCGGTCGCCGGCGCCACCGTCGCGCTCGACCTGTCGGGCACCATCGACGTCGAGGCCGAGCGCAAGCGCCTGACCAAGGACCTCGGCGCCGCCGAGAAGGAGAAGCAGCAGGCCGAGGCGAAGCTCGGGAACGAGGCCTTCCTGGCCAAGGCCCCCGACAACGTCGTGGACAAGATCAAGGGCCGCCTGGCCAAGGCCGAGGCGGACATCGCCCGGATCCAGTCCCAGCTGGCCACGCTGCCGGCCGCGTAACACCCCGTACGAGAAGGGCCCCCGCACCGTTCGACCGGTGCGGGGGCCCTTCGCGTACGCGCTTCACAGCAGGCGGCTGCCGAACTCCGTCAGGATCAGCACGGCCACCACGCCGTACGCGGTGAGTGGCACCAGCCAGTGGGGGAGGGCCCGCAGCCGGGAGCCGGGTCCGGAGAGGTGCCGTGTGACGTACCAGAAGAGCGGGATCATCACCGCCCAGACGACCATGCACCACGGACACAGCGCCCCGATCACGTACAGGCACTGGCCGACCAGCCACACCGTGAAGGCGAACCCCGCCGCGATCCCGGCCCACAGGCCGCGCCACAGCCACCGCGGGAACCGGGCCCCGGCCACCAGCGCGATCCCCAGACCCGAGAGCGCCGCGAAGCCGGCGACGCCGAGCAGCATGTTGGGGAAGCCCAGCAGATTGCCCTGCCAGGTGGTCATCACGTCGCCGCAGCTCAGTACCGCGTTGACATTGCATCCCGGGGTGAAGAGGGGGTCCTCCAGGGTGCGGATGCGGTCGTGGGTGAGCACGCCGGAGGCCAGCGTGCCGATCAGCCCGCCGACCAGCAGGAGCAGGGCGGTGCCGCGGGAGTGCGTGGTCATCTTTCCGACGTTACGAGCGCCGCGCGAGCCGGGGCAGAGCGGAAGGTCGTCGGTCCGCTGGGCCTTTCGACCTGTCCAAAGTGCCCTAAATCACTCTTTCTCGGGTCGGGTGAATCCCGATCCCGGATGCTCACCACGGATGATGGAGGGCATGCACGTCAAGCCCGTCGCCTCGGCGCTCCACTGGGCCGCGGCCTCCGGCCGCCGGCTGACCCGGGGCTGGGCAGGCTCGCAACGGGCGCTGGACCTGCTCACGGCGATCAGCTGTCTCGCCCTGATGGCGCTGGACCTGCCCGGCCTGGCCGCCGCCGACAACTCGCTCAACGGCCCGCTGGCCGCCGCCGTCCTGGCCGCCGGCTGTTCGACCCTGCTGGTGCGGCGGCGCGTGCCGTGGATCTCGTACCTCGCGGCGCTGCTGTTCATAGGCTGGCTGCACGAGCTCACCCTGATCCAGTTCGCGCTCTACTCGGTGGGCCGCTACCGCGGCCGCCGCGCCGGGATCCTGGCCACCCTCGCGTACCTGTGCTTCGCGCTGGTGATGTTCAACGTCCCGGGCTGGCCGGAGTCCACGACGCTGAGCGGTTTCCTCAGCCTGGTCGTGCCCATCGGGGCGCTCGCCTCGGCCGTGGGCATCGCCGCGTACCGGCACGACCTGGTGGCGGAGCTCACCGCCCGGCGGGCCGAGTCCGCCGTGCTCCAGGCCGTCCAGCAGGAGCGCACCTCCGTCGCCCGCGACGTCCACGACTTCGTCGGGCGGGAGCTGACCCTGCTGACGGTGCGCTCCGAGGTGCTGTCGATGCGGGCGCGCGAGACGGCGTACGCCAAGGACTTCGAGGAGCTCGCCGACACCGCGCGCCGGGCCCACCTGGTGCTGAACGAGATCATCGTGCAGCGCGGGGAGCGGGCTGCCTCGACCCCGGGGGTGGACGGGCTGCCGGCGCTCGCGGAGGAGAGCGGGCGGGCCGGTTCGCCCGTACGGCTGGCCATGGATCCGGACGTCAACGGGCTGTCGCCGCTGCGGCAGGCGGCGGTCTACCGGGTGGTCCAGGAGTGCCTGACCAACGCGGCCAAGCACGCGCGCGGGCAGACCATCGACGTGTCGATCGCGACGGACGGCCCGCGGTTGCGGATCGCCGTCAGCAACGCGCTGGCCGGCCGGACCCCCGGCCGGGCCCCCGTCTCGGCGGGCTCGGGCACGGCGAGCATGTCCGAGCGCGTCCGCAGCCTGGGCGGCGAGCTGACGGCGACGCGTACGGAGGACACGTACGAGGTCGTGGCGACGCTGCCCCGCGGCTAGCTATGCCTTCGCCGGGGCCAGCAGCCCGTTCAGCGTGTCCAGGTCCTCCACGCAGCGGCCCGAGCCGAGGGCCACGCAGTCCAGCGGGTTGTCGGCGACGAAGACCGGGATGCCGGTCGCGGAGGCCATCCGCAGGTCCAGGCCGGGCAGCAGCGCGCCGCCGCCGGTCAGGACGATGCCGTGTTCCATCACGTCGCCGGAGAGCTCCGGAGGGCATTCCTCCAGGGTGGTGCGGACCGCCGCGATGATCATCTCGACCGGCTCGTCGAGCGCGGCCCGTACGTCCGACGCGCTCAGCGAGAGCGTCTTCGGCATGCCGCCGACCTTCTCGCGCCCGCGCACGGTGAAGGTGCGGGTCTCCAGCTCGGGCAGGTCCGGCACCGGCCAGGCCGAGCCGATGGCCACCTTGACGTCCTCGGCGGTGCGCTCGCCGATGAGCAGGGCGTGCTCCTTGCGGACGTAGTCCATGATCGCCGCGTCGAGCCGGTCACCGCCGACGCGCAGCGACTGGGAGGTGACGATGCCGCCCAGGGAGATGACGGCCACCTCGGAGGTGCCGCCGCCGATGTCCACGACCATCGAGCCGCGCGGTTCGGCCACCGGCAGCCCGGCGCCGATCGCCGCGGCCATCGGCTCCTCGATCAGGTGCACGGCCTTGGCGCCGGCCCGGGTGGAGGCGTGGATGATGGCCCGCCGCTCGACCTGGGTGACCCCGGAGGGCACGCAGATCACCATCCGGGTGCGGGGGCGCCGGCCCGGGACCGCCTTGCGCACGAAGTGCCGGATCATCTCCTCGGCGGCCTCGTAGTCGCAGATCACGCCGTCCTTCAGGGGGCGGATCGCGGTGATGGAGCCGGGGGTGCGCCCGATGGTCTCCTTGGCCTCCGCCCCGACGGCCAGCGCGGTGGTGGTGCCCGCCTTCACGGCGACCACCGACGGCTCGTTCAGGACGATCCCGTGCCCCCGTGCGTAGACGAGGGTGTTGGCGGTCCCCAGGTCTATCCCTATGTCGCGGCTGGATGCCGTCTTGTTGGGCCCCGTCATTTCAGTGCGCGCCTGCGGCATTTGTTCCCCTATCTCCTGCCCGCAAGGCTTGCATAACGATCTGGTCGCCCCGCCCGCCGAAAGTCCCGAAACGCCCGGGTCGAAAGTCCCGCGGGTCCTCGTCCGTAGACTGGGCGTGTGAGTGAGCAGCAGCCCGAGAGCGACGACCGCTTCGACGAGTTCGACCAGATCGTGGCGGAGGAATCCGACCGCGACCCCGACCTGGCGGTGATCGAGGCCGGCAGCCGCACCCTGCGCGCGCAGGCCGGACCGCCACAGGGCGACCCGGTACCCGCCCGGCCCACCGACCCGGAAGTGGCGAAGGCGCTGCTGGAGGTGGAGCAGGAGCTCTCCACCCGCTGGGGCGAGACCAAGCTGGAGCCGTCGGTGTCGCGGATCGCGGCGCTGATGGACGTACTGGGCGAGCCGCAGCGCGCGTACCCCTCCATCCACGTCACCGGCACCAACGGCAAGACCAGCACGGCCCGCATGATCGAGGCCCTGCTGAACGCCTTCGAGCTGCGCACCGGCCGCTACACCAGCCCGCACGTGCAGTCGATCACCGAGCGGATCAGCCTCGACGGGGCGCCGATCGACCCGGAGCGGTTCGTCGAGACGTACTACGACATCAAGCCGTACGTGGAGATGGTCGACGCCGCCGAGGAGTACCGGCTGTCGTTCTTCGAGGTCCTCACCGGAATGGCGTACGCGGCCTTCGCGGACGCCCCGGTCGACGCCGCCGTGGTCGAGGTCGGCATGGGAGGCAGCTGGGACGCGACCAACGTCATCGACGCCTCGGTCGCGGTGATCACCCCCATCAGCCTGGACCACACGGACCGGCTCGGCTCCACGCCCGGCGAGATCGCCCTGGAGAAGGGCGGCATCATCAAGCAGGGCGCGACCCTCATCCTGGCGCAGCAGCCGGTGGACGCCGCCCAGGCGCTGCTGAAGAAGGCCGTCGAGGTGGACGCGACGGTGGCCCGCGAGGGCATGGAGTTCGGCGTGGTCGCGCGCGAGGTCGCGGTCGGCGGGCAGCAGCTGACGCTGCGCGGCATGGGCGGGGAGTACGAAGGCATCTTCCTGCCGCTGTACGGCGCCCACATGGCGCACAACGCGGCGGTGGCGCTGGCCGCGGTCGAGGCCTTCTTCGGGATCGGCCAGGAGGGTGCCCGCGTCCTGGACGTGGAGACCGTACGACAGGCCTTCGCCTCGGTGACCTCGCCGGGCCGCATGGAGGTCGTGCGGCGCAGCCCGACGGTGGTCCTGGACGCGGCGCACAACCCGGCGGGCGCGGCGGTCACCGCGGAGGCGGTCACCGAGTCCTTCGGGTTCAGCCGGCTGATCGGGGTCGTGGCCGCGAGCGAGGGCAAGGACGTCCGCGGGGTGCTGGAGGCCTTCGAGCCGATCTTCGCGGAGGTGGTGGTGACGGAGAACTCCAGCCACCGGGCGATGGGCGCGGACGAGCTGGCGGCCGTCGCGGTCGAGGTCTTCGGCCAGGACCGGGTCCAGGTGGAGCCGCGGCTGGACGACGCCCTGGAGGCGGCGATCACCCTGGCGGAGGAAGAGGCCGAGTACGGAGGGGCCGGGGTCCTGGTGACCGGTTCCGTGATCACGGTGGGCGAGGCCCGCCTGCTGCTGAAGAGGGGCTGAGGGATGCGCACGCTGTGTGCGAGCACGCTGATCGGCGAGTTCTTCGTGATCGGCTTCGCGGGCCTGGTGGCCATGAAGGACCCGGACCTGACCCAGGCGGAGGTCTGGACGGTGTGCGGGGTCACGATGCTGCTGTCCGTGCTGCTGTGCGGGATGCTCTCGCGCCCCGGGGCGGTCCAGCTGGGCTGGGCCCTGCAGATCGGCCTGATCGCGAGCGGGTTCGTCGTCCCCACGATGTTCTTCCTCGGCGCCGTCTTCGCCGCCCTGTGGTGGTGCTCGGTGCACTACGGCCGCAAGATCGACACGATCAAGGCCCGGTGGGCGGCCGCGCAGGAGGCGCAGGCCGCGCCCACGGCGCCTGACGCTGCGTGACGGGTCACCGAAACAGCCCTGTAGATTCGTCCTACCGCACCCGTATGCCGCAAGGAGCCGCAACATGACCCAGCGCACCCTCGTCATCCTCAAGCCCGACGCCGTCCGGCGCGGCCTGGTCGGCGAGATCATCGGCCGTATCGAGCGGAAGGCCGGCTGGACCATCCCCGCGCTGGAGCTGCGCACGCTGGACCAGGAGACCCTGGAGACGCACTACGGCGAGCACAAGGGCAAGCCGTTCTACGAGCCCCTCATGGGCTTCATGGCCAGTGGTCCGGTCGTCGTCCTCGTGGTCGAAGGGGAACGCGCGATCGAGGGTGTCCGCCAGCTGGCCGGACCCACTGACCCGATTGCCGCGGCGCCGGGCTCCATCCGGGGCGACTTCGGCACCGTCACCCGGGAGAACCTGATCCACGCCTCGGACTCCGAGGAGTCCGCGGAGCGCGAGCTGAAGCTGTTCTTCCCCGCCCTCTGAGGGTTCCCCGGACACTTTTCGGGCACTCTTTCCTGACGCGACATCAGCCGAATAGCGCTCACGACCTGGGGCGACCGAAGTAATTTCGGTCGCCCCTTGGTATTTCCGGCCACGAACGGGAACGCCTGGGCAGGACACGACGTCACCACTAAGGGGGCGGGTATCCGTTCCGGCGGGATTGCCGGAGTCCCGTCGCGCGGTGGCCGTACTCACGGCACTACGATGGGGCCTCCACCCACACACCCACCTCGCCGACCTGACAGCAGCCGCTATCAACTGGAAGGCCAGACGCTCCTCATGGGGAACAAGGGGAACAACATGTCGTTCATCGGCCGTGACATGGCGATCGACCTCGGGACCGCCAACACGCTGGTGTACGTGAGGGGCCGGGGGATCGTCCTGAACGAGCCGTCCGTGGTCGCCATCAACACGAACACCGGCGGCATTCTGGCGGTCGGCTCCGAGGCGAAGAAGATGATCGGGCGCACGCCCGGCAACATCGTCGCCGTACGGCCCCTCAAGGACGGCGTGATCGCCGACTTCGAGATCACCGAGCGCATGCTCCGGTACTTCATCCTCAAGATCCACAAGCGCCGCTACCTGGCCCGCCCGCGCGTCGTGGTCTGCGTGCCCTCCGGCATCACCGGAGTGGAGCGCCGCGCCGTCATCGAGGCGTCCACGCAGGCCGGCGCCCGCCAGGTGCACATCATCGAGGAGCCCATGGCCGCCGCCATCGGCTCGGGCCTGCCCGTCCACGAGGCCACCGGCAACATGGTCGTGGACATCGGCGGCGGCACCACCGAGGTCGCCGTCATCTCCCTCGGCGGAATCGTCACGGCGCAGTCCATCCGGGTCGCCGGCGACGAGCTCGACAACGCGATCATCCAGCACATCAAGAAGGAGTACTCGCTCCTCCTCGGTGAGCGGACCGCCGAGCAGATCAAGATCACCATCGGGTCGGCGTACGACCTCGACAAGGACGAGCACACCGAGATCCGCGGCCGCGACCTGGTCTCCGGACTGCCCAAGACGGTCGTCATCTCGGCCGCCGAGGTGCGCAAGGCCATCGAGGAGCCCGTCAACGCCATCGTCGACGCGGTCAAGACCACGCTCGACAAGTGCCCGCCGGAGCTCTCCGGCGACATCATGGACCGCGGCATCGTCCTCACCGGCGGCGGCGCCCTGCTGCGCGGCCTCGACGAGCGGCTGCGCCGCGAGACGGGCATGCCGATCCACATCGCCGAGGACCCGCTCGACTCCGTGGCGCTCGGCTCCGGCAAGTGCGTCGAGGAGTTCGAGGCGCTCCAGCAGGTCCTCGACGCCCAGCCCCGGCGCTGACCTGCGCACATCCCTCCGTCCGGAGGACAACACACAAGGATCCGCCGTACGGGTGCTACCGGGCCCGTACGGCGGATCGTTGATATACAGGCAAAAGAGAATTCCGACGAGGAAGGCACGGCCGCCGCACGTGAGGGACACACGAGAAAGCCGGCTGCTCCTGGTGCTTCTGATCGCCATCGCGTTCGCGTTGATCACGGTGGACATCAGGGCGGGCGAGGAGTCGCCGGTCGACGGTGCCCGGCAGGCCGCGGCAGCGGTCTTCGGGCCGGTCGAGAAGGGCGTGTCGACCGCGGTCGACCCGGTCGCCAACGCCATAGGGGCGGTACGGGATTCCGGCGAGCGGCACAACCGCATCGCCACCCTGGAGCGCGAGAACGCGGCCCTGAAGGCCAAGCTGGGCAGCGACGCCCAGACCCAGAGCCGCATCCGCGAGCTCGACGAGATGCTCAAGCGGGCCGGCGCCGGACAGTACGGCATCAAGGGCGCCGAGGTCATCGCCATAGGAGCGGCCCAGGGCTTCTCCTGGACCGTGACCATCGACGCCGGCAGCAAGGACGGCATCGAGCGCGACATGACCGTCCTCAACGGCGACGGACTCGTCGGCCGGGTCTCCACGGTCGGCCCCGACACCGCCACCGTGGTCCTCGCCAACGACCCGGCCTTCACCGTCGGCACCCGCCTGGAGAAGACCGGCGAACTCGGCTTCGCCACCGGACAGGGCGACCGCGCCCTGTCCGTCCAGATGCTCAACGGCAAGGCCAAGGTCAACCCCGGCGACCGGCTCGTCACCTTCGGCTCGCGCGGCAACAAGCCCTTCGTGCCCGGCGTCCCGATCGGCGAGGTGGTCAAGGTCGACCCCGCGCGCGGCGACCTGACCCGTACCGTCTGGGTGCGCCCGTTCGTCGGGTTCTCGCGCCTGGACATCGTCGGCGTCGTGGTGATGCCGCCGCGCGAGGACCCGCGCGACGCCGTCCTGCCGCCCAAGCCCGAGGCCCCCAAGCCCACCCCGACGGTCACCGTCACGGTCACCCCGTCCGGGTCCGCCAGTGTGCCCGCCAAGCCGGACGACGAGTAGGAGCAGACCGACCATGCGCTTCAACCGGATCCTGCTCTCGGCCACGCTCGTCGTGGTCGCCCTCGTCATCCAGGTCACCGTTCTTGGCCGGCTCCAACTGCCCGGCGCCGTCCCGGACCTGCTGCTGCTCACCGTCGTCGCCCTCGCACTCGTGTACGGGCCGGTCAGCGGCTCCCTCATCGGCTTCGCCGCCGGGCTCCTCGCCGACCTGGCCCCGCCCGCCGACCACGCCGCCGGGCGGTTCGCGCTCGTCCTGTGCGTCATCGGCTACGTGGCCGGCCTGGTCCGCCCCGACAACGGACGGTTCCGTTCCGCCTGGGGCCCGATGCTCACCGTGGTCGCCGCGGCGATCGGCTCCACCCTGCTCTCCGCGGGCGTGGGCGCCCTCGTCGGCGACACCGCCGCCCGCCACGTGGGCCTGACCGGGCTGCTGTTCACCGCGACCCTGTACGACCTGCTGCTCGCGCCGTTCACCGTGCCGTGGATCATGGCGCTCGCCCGGCGGGCCGAGAACGACCCGATGGCCGTCGAGGCCGGCGGCGGCCCCCCGCAGAGCAAGGACGTCTCCTCCGGCTGGCTGGCAGGCGGCACGGGCCTGCGCATCGGCAGTCAGCGCGGCGGCCTGCGCCTGATGACCTCCCGCTCGCGCGCCAACCGGGCCGGCCGGATAAAGGGGGTCAAGGCCGTGAAGGGCGTGAAGAGCGTCAAGAAGCTGTGAGGGAGGAGCAGGCGTGAGCAACATCCCGGAGACCGGCCGCACCTCCCGGGTGCAGATCCGGCTGATCATGATCCAGGTACTCGTCTTCTCGATGCTGGTCACCCTCGGCGGCCGGCTCTGGCTCCTCCAGATCCGCGAGGGCGCGGAGTACTACCACGAGGCGAAGAGCAACCACGTCCAGCGCGTCGTCCAGCCCGCCGTGCGCGGCTCGGTCCTCGACGCCCGCGGGGTCCCCCTCGCCGACAACGAGACCCGCCTGGTCGTCTCCGCCAGCCGCACCAAGCTGATGAAGATGAAGGACCGCGGCAAGGCCGTCATGACCCGCCTGGCCGGCGTCCTGGACATGACGCCCAAGGAGGTCATGGAGAAGGTCCGGCTCTGCGACTCCCAGACCCCCGCGCCCTGCTGGAACGGCTCCCCGTACCAGCCGATCCCCGTCACCCTCGAAGCCACCACGCAGCAGGCGCTCCAGCTCCGCGAACGCCCCGAGGACTTCCCCGGCATCACCGCGGAGCCCACCGCCGTCCGCCGCTACCCGGCCCCCGGCGGGGCCCGCACCGCGCAGGTGCTCGGCTACCTGTCGCCGGTCACCGACGACGAGATCCAGAAGGCCAAGGACACCGACTCGCCGCACCTGCGCTCGGACCAGGTGGGCCGCTCCGGCATCGAACGCACCTACGACAGGCAGTTGCGGGGCAAGGCGCAGGTCACCTCCTACGAGGTCGACAACCTGGGCCGGGTCATGGGCCAGACCCAGTCCGACCGGGGCATCGCCGGATCCACCCTCGTCACCAGCATCGACGCCCGGGTCCAGGGCGTCGCCGAGTTCGAGCTCCAGCAGGCGATGAAGACCGTCCGCAACGAGGTCGACAACATCACCGGCCGCAAGTACGAGGCCGACTCGGGCGCCGTCGTCGTCATGGAGGCCAAGACGGGCCGCGTCGTCGCGATGGCCTCCCAGCCCGACTACGACCCCAACGCCTGGGTCGGCGGCATCTCCGGCAAGGACTACGCCAGGCTCACCAGCCAGATCTCCAACTACCCGCTGCTCAACCGGGCCATCCAGGGCCAGGCCCCCGCGGGCTCCATCTTCAAGGTGGTCTCGGCGAGCGCGGCCGTCCGGGCCGGCTACGCGTTCGACGACAAGTACAACTGCAGCAGCTCCTACAACATGGGCGGCCGGAGCTTCGCGAACTTCGAGTCCAAGGGGCACGGCCCCATCACCCTCGGCGAGGCCCTCAAGTTCTCCTGCAACACCGTCTTCTACGCCCTCGGGCACAAGGAGTGGCAGCGCGACGGCGGCCTCAAGCCCCACCACCCCCACGACTGGTTCTACCGGACCGCCCGCGAGTTCGGCCTCGGCTCCGAGACCCACATCGACCTGCCGAACGAGGTCACCGGCCGCATCCCCGACCGCCAGTGGAAGCAGAGCTTCTGGAAGGCCAACAAGAGCGCCTGGTGCAAGCAGGGCAAGAAGGGCGGCACCTACGTCGAGCAGATCGCCTACGAGAGCTGCCTCGAAGGCAACCAGCTGAAGGCGTACGACAGCATCAACTTCGCCATCGGCCAGGGCGACGTCCTCGTCACCCCCATCCAGATGGCCACGGCCTACTCCGCCATCAGCAACGGCGGCACCCTCTACAACCCCACCGTCGGCAAGGCCATCATCAGCCCCGACGGCAAGCACATCGAGATGATCGAGCCCCAGTCCCACGGCAGGCTGCCGATCGACGCCCAGACCATCAGCGACCTCGACAGCGGCCTGCGCATGGTCGTCGAGCCCGGTGGCACCGCCGCCTGGCGGTTCGGCGGCTGGCCGATGGACAAGATCCCGATGCACGCCAAGACCGGCACCGCGCAGGTCTACGGCAAGCAGACCACCTCCTGGCTGGCGACCTACACCAAGGACTTCACGATCGTCATGACGATCTCCCAGGGCGGCACCGGATCCGGAGCCTCCGGCCCCGCCGTCCGCAACATCTACAACGCCATGTACGGCCTCGACATGGAGGGCAAGCAGGACCTGAAGAAGGCCCTGCTGCTGACGCCGGAGGCCAAACTGCCCAAGATCTACCCCGACGGCTCCATCGACTCCCCCGAGATCCGGCCGTACGTGCCCCCGTCGCCGGAGGAGCCCGCCCCGCCCGTACTCGCCGGGCCCCCCGCCACACGCCCCGTACGGGACTGAGGACCGAAACCGACATGCAGACCGCCAACAAGTTCTCCGTCTCCCGGTACGCGCCCGAGCGCGGGGCGATGGCCAAGCTCACCGCCCGCGACTCGGTGCTGCGCCGGCTCGACTGGCCGATACTCCTCTCCGCCCTCGCGCTCTCCTTCATCGGCGCCCTGCTGGTGTGGTCGGCCACCCGCAACCGCACCCAGCTGAACCAGGGCGACCCGTACTACTTCCTGGAACGGCACGCCCTGAACACCGGCATCGGCCTCGTGCTGATGATCGGCACCGTCTGGCTCGGCCACCGCACCCTGCGCGGTGCGGTGCCCGTCCTCTACGGGCTCTCGCTCGTGCTCGTCCTGGCCGTGCTCACCCCGCTCGGCGCCACCATCAACGGCGCCCACGCGTGGATCGTGATCGGCGGCGGATTCTCCCTGCAGCCCTCCGAGTTCGTGAAGATCACGATCATCCTGGTCATGGCGATGCTGCTGGCCGCCCGGGTGGACGCGGGCGACCTCACCCACCCCGACCACCGCACGGTCGTCAAGTCGCTGTGCCTGGCGGCCGCCCCCATGGGCATCGTCATGCTGATGCCCGACCTGGGCTCCGTCATGGTCATGGTCGTCATCGTCCTCGGCGTGCTGCTCGCCTCCGGCGCCTCCAACCGCTGGGTGCTCGGCCTGATCGGCTCGGGCGCGGCCGGAGCCATCCTGATCTGGCAGCTCGGCGTCCTCGACGAGTACCAGATCAACCGCTTCGCGGCCTTCGCCAACCCCGAACTCGACCCCTCGGGCGTCGGCTACAACACCAACCAGGCGCGCATCGCGATCGGCTCCGGCGGACTGACCGGCTCCGGGCTCTTCAAGGGCTCGCAGACCACCGGCCAGTTCGTCCCGGAGCAGCAGACCGACTTCGTCTTCACGGTGGCGGGGGAGGAGCTGGGCTTCGTCGGAGCCGGCCTCATCCTGGTGCTGCTGGGCATCGTGCTGTGGCGGGCCTGCATGATCGCCCGCGAGACGACCGAGCTGTACGGGACGATCGTGTGCGCCGGGATCATCGCCTGGTTCGCCTTCCAGTCCTTCGAGAACATCGGGATGACCCTCGGGATCATGCCGGTGGCCGGGCTGCCGCTGCCCTTCGTCTCGTACGGAGGCTCGTCGATGTTCGCCGTGTGGGTGGCCATCGGGCTGTTGCAGTCGATCAAGGTGCAACGGCCCTTGTCGGCCTAATCCGCCGTTCACCCTGCCGACGTGATCCGTTCAGGACTAAGTTCGGTCTATGGCGGACACGAAGCGCGAGATCGAGCGGAAATTCGAGTTCTCTAAGGCCAAACTCTCCCGGCGCGGGGTGCCGGACCTGACGGGCACGGCCGCCATCGCGGCCGTCTCCGACCAGGGCACCGTGGACCTCGACGCCGTCTACTACGACACCCCCGACCAGCGGCTCGCCGCCGACGGTCTCACCCTGCGCCGCAGAACCGGCGGCGCGGACGCCGGCTGGCACCTGAAACTGCCCGTCTCCCCGGGCGTGCGCGACGAGATCGCGACCGCCCTCAGCGACACCGTCCCGCCCTCCCTCGCCGCCCTCGTCCGCTCCCGGGTGCGCGGCACCGGGCTCGAACCCCAGGTCAGGCTGATCTCCTCGCGTCGGGTCAGCCACCTCCTCGACGCCGAGGGGGCCCTGCTCGCCGAACTGTCCACCGACGCGGTCCGCGCCGAGCGCGGCGAGTCCACCGCCGCCTGGACCGAAGTCGAGGTGGAACTGGCCGACGGAGTCGACCCCGGCCTGCTCGAAGCCGTCGAGAAGACCTTCCGCAAGGCCGGGCTGCGGGTCTCCGACGCCCCCTCGAAACTCGCCCGCGCCCTCGCCGAGACCGGCACCGCGCCCCCGACCCGGCCCGCGCCCGACCCGGGTGACGGCACGGCGGGCGCGTACGTCCTGGCGTACCTGCGCGAACAGCGCGACGCCCTGGTCGCCCTGGACCCCGCCGTACGCCGGGGCCTGCCGGACTCCGTCCACCAGATGCGGGTGGCCGGCCGCCGGATGCGCAGCGCCTTCAAGACCTACCGCAAGGTGCTGGACCGCGCCGTCACCGACCCCATCGGCGAGGAACTGCGGCTCCTCGCCGCCGAACTCGGCGTAGACCGCGACCAGGAGGTCCTGCTGGAGCGGATCCAGACCCGCCTCGGCGAACTGCCCCGCACCCTGCTGCTCGGCCCGGTCCGCAGCCGGCTCCGCACCTGGAACACCACCCGCCGCTCCGGATCGAGGCGCCGGGCCCTCGCCGTCCTGGACAGCGCGCGCCACCTCGCCCTGCTGGACTCCCTCGACGCCCTCCTGGCGAACCCGCCGCTGCTCGACGCCGCCGCCGGCCCCGCGGAAAGCGTCCTGCCCAAGGCGGTCCTGCGCGACTACGAACGCCTCGCCGGCCGGGTCGACGACGCACTGCGGCTGGCCCCGGGCGGGGAACGCGACGTCGCCCTGCACGAGGCCCGCAAGGCGGCCAAGCGCGCCCGCTACGCGGCGGAGGCGGCCGTGCCCGCCCTCGGGAAACCGGCGAAACGCCTGGCCAAGGCGATGAAGTCGGTCCAGACCCTGCTCGGCGACCACCAGGACAGCGTGGTCGCCCGCGAGGCCCTGCGCGGCCTCGCCGTCCAGGCGGCGGGCGCGGGGGAGTCGGCCTTCACCTGGGGCGTGCTCTACGCCCGCGAGGAAGCCCTGGCCGAGCGGCGCGAACGGGAGCTTCCGGCCATCTGGGCCGAGGTCTCCGCCCCCGGACTGCGGACCGGCCTCGGATGATCACGCGGGAGGGGGCGGCTGAGCCTCGGGGTACGCTTGAGAGTCGCCCCCTGCCCGCTTCACGAAAGTCGCGTGATGTCCGAGTCGGTCTTCCCACAGCTCGAAGCTCTGCTCCCGCATGTGCAGAAGCCCATCCAGTACGTCGGTGGTGAGCTCAACTCCACCGTGAAGCCGTGGGAGAGCGCGGACGTCCGCTGGGCGCTCATGTACCCGGACGCGTACGAGGTCGGGCTGCCCAACCAGGGCGTCATGATCCTCTACGAGGTGCTGAACGAGCGCGAGGGCGTGCTCGCGGAGCGCACGTACTCGGTGTGGCCGGACCTCGAAGCGCTCATGCGCGAACACAAGGTCCCCCAGTTCACGGTGGACAGCCACCGCCCGGTATCGGCCTTCGACGTGTTCGGCCTGTCCTTCTCCACGGAGCTGGGCTACACGAACATGCTCACGGCCCTGGACCTCGCGGGCATCCCGCTGGAGTCCAAGGACCGCACGGTCGACCACCCGATCGTCCTGGCGGGCGGCCACGCGGCCTTCAACCCGGAGCCGATCGCGGACTTCATCGACGCGGCGGTCATCGGCGACGGCGAGCAGGCCGTCCTCGACATGACCGAGATCATCCGCGCCTGGAAGGCGGAGGGCCGTCCGGGCGGACGCGAGGAGATCCTCCTGCGCCTCGCCAAGACGGGCAACATCTACGTCCCGGGCTTCTACGACGTCGAGTACCTGCCCGACGGCCGCATCGGCCGCGTCGTCCCGAACCGCTCCGGCGTGCCGTGGCGCGTGTCCAAGCACACGGTCATGGACCTCGACGAGTGGCCGTACCCCAAGCAGCCCCTGGTCCCGCTCGCCGAGACCGTCCACGAGCGCATGTCCGTGGAGATCTTCCGCGGCTGCACCCGCGGCTGCCGTTTCTGCCAGGCCGGCATGATCACGCGCCCCGTGCGGGAGCGAAGCATCACCGGCATCGGCGAGATGGTGGAGCGCGGCCTCAAGGCCACGGGCTTCGAAGAGGTCGGCCTCCTCTCGCTCTCCTCGGCGGACCACACCGAGATCGCCGACATCGCGAAGGGCCTCGCGGACCGCTACACGGACGACAAGGTCGGCCTCTCCCTCCCCTCCACCCGGGTGGACGCCTTCAACGTGGACCTGGCCAACGAGCTGACCCGCAACGGGCGCCGCTCCGGCCTGACCTTCGCCCCCGAGGGCGGCTCCGAGCGCATGCGCAAGGTCATCAACAAGATGGTGTCGGAAGAGGACCTGATCCGCACGGTCGCCACCGCGTACGGCAACGGCTGGCGCCAGGTGAAGCTGTACTTCATGTGCGGCCTGCCGACGGAGACCGACGAGGACGTCCTGCAGATCGGCGACATGGCGGTCAACGTCATCGCCAAGGGCCGCGAGGTCTCGGGCCAGAACGACATCCGCTGCACCGTGTCGATCGGCGGTTTCGTCCCGAAGCCGCACACCCCGTTCCAGTGGGCCCCGCAGCTGTCGGCCGAGGAGACGGACGCCCGCCTGGGCAAGCTCCGCGACAAGATCCGCGGCGACAAGAAGTACGGCCGCTCGATCGGCTTCCGCTACCACGACGGCAAGCCGGGCATCGTCGAGGGCCTCCTCTCCCGCGGCGACCGCCGCATCGGCGACGTCATCCGCGCCGTGTACGAGGACGGCGGCCGCTTCGACGGCTGGCGCGAGCACTTCTCGTACGACCGCTGGATGCAGGCCGCGGAGAAGACCCTGCCCGCGTACGGCGTGGACGTGGCCTGGTACACGACCCGCGAGCGCACCTACGAGGAGGTCCTGCCCTGGGACCACCTGGACTCCGGCCTCGACAAGGACTGGCTCTGGGAAGACTGGCAGGACGCCCTCGACGAGACCGAGGTCGAGGACTGCCGCTGGACCCCGTGCTTCGACTGTGGCGTGTGTCCTCAGCTCCAGACCAGTATTCAAATCGGACCGACTGGCAAGAAGCTGCTCCCGCTGAGCGTGGTGGGTGAATCCCCGAAGTCGTGACGTTGTTTGAATGTCCCCTTGCCGAGAGGCAGGGGGCATTCGCATTTCTAGAGGCCGGACGTGAATTCGTCCCTGGTGATCACGAGCCGCTGACGTACGTCGTCAGGGATGACAAGCTGCGTGTGGACCTGAGGGGCGCGGGCCTTCCGAACCTTGGTCCTTGTGACCTTGCACGTGACGCCTGCGCGGAGAAGGTCCTTGGTCATTTCCTTGACTCCCCCTGCGGTCCAGTGCTGGCGGAAGGTCTTGCCCGTATGCCTCAGCACCCAGTGGTCCCCCGCGTACTCCCTGAGATATACGGGCTCGTCTCCGAGTGCGGACAGGGCGTCATCCATAAGTCTGGCGTAGATGGTCTGAGGGTTGGGGGCTCCCTGCCCGCCTCCGCGGCAGGCGCGGCATCGGAGGTACTCGTAGCTCCTGGAGCCTGACCTCGTCTTATGTGCGAGCATGTTGGTGCCGCAATCGGCACAGACAAGGACTCCGAGGAATGTGGTCCCCCCGTCCGTCTGGCGGGCGGGCTGGCGCTTGGCGCGGCGATCCAGGGCCGCCTGAAGCTCTTGGAACTGTTCCGCAGTGAAAATTTCTTCGGCGACGCGGATCGGATTCCCGTCCTTTCCGAGTACCAGCTTCGAACGCCGAACGCCGCCCTTCTTGTCTTCTTCTACGCGGTACCCCACGAGGGCCGGGTTCCGAAGCCTGCGAAGTAGCGTGGCGGCGGTGAGTCCCGGGCCACAGAGGCCGGCGCGTACCAGCACGCTGGCCAAGCGCTTGGCCGAGGCGCCCTGCAGGATTCTGCCTCGACACCAGTGCAGGGCGCGCTGTGCGTCTTTGTCGATGGCGAGGACACTCCTTCCTTCTGCGTCCCGGGCCGTGGTGTAGCCGTACGCGGGTTTGCCGACCAACCACGCACTTTGCGTTTTCGTGTAGGTCCAGAGGCTCGCGACTCGAGTGCCGGTGTTGGCTGCCTCGATCTCGGCGACACTGCTGACGAGCGCAGCAAGCGTTTTCCCGGCTTCTGTGGTCAGGTTGATGGGGTCGTGTTTTGAGATCAGATTCTTGCCGTACGTCAAGCACCAAGTGATCATTGTGGTCAAGTCGGCCACTCGTCGTACCATGCGGTCCATCTTCCAGAAGAGCAGTACGTCGAATTCCGGCGTCCTGTCTCTGAGCCAGGGGCCGAGCTGTGGACGTCGCCACGGCGGCACCTTTGTCGCGGAGACGTTCAGGTCGCGTGCTACCCCGACGACCCTGTATCCCCGTTCCCTGGCGAGCAGGCGAAGGTCGAGTTCCTGACGTAAGGGTGAGGTGGTGGTTTCTGTGAGAACCGATAGGCGAACGGACAGCAGTGCCCGCGGAGCGTCGGCAGGCAACGAGCATTCATCTCTCTCCAACTCGGCCAGGAGTGCTTTGTCTGTTGCAGTCCATGAGTCGTCCGTAAAATGCCTCTGGTGTGTTTTCATGCTGGGACGCTAGCAATGCGGGGGGAGGTGGTTTAGGTGGTTGAGCATAGTTGGTCGAATCTGGCGAGTTCCGTCAGGTTCGTAGAGGTGTGTTATCGCTGCCCAGTGGAATGTCAAATGTCTTGAATAGGATTCGGGTGATGGCGGAGACCGAGATTGACGTCGATGAGGATGCGTTGGCGTTGACTGCCGAGGCGCTCGGCACGCATACGGTTGAGGACACCGTGAACGCGGCGCTGGTGCAGATCGCGGCAGGCGTCCAGCCCTCGGGGTCCGTCGACTGAAACGGGGCCCCGGACGCAACCGGTGGGGTGCCTCTGGTGTCCTTGGCGGCATGGAACTCGAGGAGTCGCGGCCGGAGCAGGGCGACGGGTGTCTGGTCGGGGTCGTTCGGATACCCGTCAAGGTCGTGGCGGTGCTGGTCGTACTGCCCGTACGAGTGGTCTGGGAACTGCTCGTCGCCTTGGGTCGGGCCGCCCGCCGGCGTGTCCTCGGGCCGCTCCACGTCCACATCGTCGAGCCGGTGCTGCGGGCCTTCGGCTGGGTGCTGACCGTCGTGCTGAAGCTGGTGTTCGTCTGGCCGTGGGTGGTGCTGTGGCGGTACGTGGTCAACCCCGTCGGGCGGGGCCTGGCGTGGCTGGGGCGCGGTGCGTACGAGTATCTGCTTGCGCCGGCCGGGCGGATCCTGGGCGTCTACGTGTTGCGTCCGCTCGGGGCGGCACTGGCCTGGATCGGCCGCGGCGGGCTGCGGTACCTGCTCGCCCCGCTCGCCAAGGGCGTCGCGTGGGCCGGCTGGGCCCTGGGCATGGCGCTGTTCGTCTGGCCGTGGGTCGCATTGTGGCGGTACGTGCTCGCGCCCGTCGGCCGCGGAATCGCATGGCTGGCCGCCGGGGCCTACCGGTACGTGCTCACTCCGGTCGGGCAGGGCCTCGTATGGCTGGCGGTCGCGCTGTACCGGTACGCCCTGCGGCCCGTCGGGATCGGTGTCGCGTGGGTGGCCGGTGTGCTGTACCGGTACGTGCTCGTGCCGGTCGGGCAGGTGGTCGGGTGGGCCTGGGGGGTGGCGGGGGTGATCGTGGGGGCGTTGTGGCGCGGGGGCAAGTGGGTCGGGTGGGTGGTGGTCGGGTGGCCCGCCTCCCGGGTCTACCGGTACGTGCTGACCCCCGTCGGGCATCTCGTGCGCGAGGTGTGGCGGGCCGGGCGGGTCGCGGTGCGCGAGGCGCGGGCCTCCGTGCGGCGGGCGCTGTTCGGTACTCCTCCCCGGGAACCGGCGAGGTCACGGGCGCGTACTCTGGGTAGTACGACAGCCGCCGACGCGGCACCCGCTGACGAGATCTCCCTGCCCCGACGGCAGGGGTGAGCCGGAGCGGGTCGAGAAGACCTCAGGGCGACGCGCGAGCCGCGGAGCCCCGCACAAGGAGAAGAACCCCTGGGCAAGCGACAGCCCGAAGGCCCGCCCCCCGCACCGGTGGTGCAGCGCATCCGACTGCGCTACACCAAGCGCGGCCGCCTCCGGTTCACCAGCCACCGCGACTTCCAGCGCGCCTTCGAGCGGGCCCTGCGCCGCGCCGAGGTGCCGATGGCGTACTCGGCCGGCTTCACCCCGCACCCCCGCGTCTCGTACGCGAACGCCGCCCCGACCGGGACCGGCAGCGAGGCCGAGTACCTGGAGATCGGCCTCGCCGAGGCCCGCGACCCCGAGAAGCTGCGCGAGCTGCTCGACGAGTCGATGCCGACCGGCCTCGACATCGTCGACGCCGTCGAGGCCCGCACCTCCGGCCTCGCCGACCGGCTGACCGCCTCCGTGTGGGAGCTGCGCCTGGACGGCGTGGAGGTCGCGGAGGCGGAGACGGCCGTGGCGGCCTTCCTGGCCGCCGAGACCGTGGAGGTCCAGCGGCGCACCAAGAACGGCATGCGGACTTTTGACACGCGTGGAGCCGTTGTCAGCCTTGAGGCACTTCCGGCTCCGGCTGATAGGCCTCTGGACAATGCCTGTGCGATACTGCGCCTGGTTGTTCGGCATCTGACACCTGCCGTGCGACCCGACGACGTCCTGTCCGGTCTCCGAGCTGTGGCCGACCTGGCGCCGCCGGTCCCCTCAGCGGTGACCAGGCTGGCGCAGGGGCTCTTCGACGAGGAGTCCGGCACGGTGACCGACCCGCTCGCGCCCGACCGCGAGGCTGTCACGGCCGCCCCACCCACGGCCGCCGTAGCCGCCGACGCGAAGGCGCCGGAAGGTCCCGCCGCGTAGGGATCGTCGTCGTCGCGCCGCCCTGGCACTCGGGAGCCACCTGGGTCGGGCAGCGCACAGACCTGAAGACTTCCGCCAGGCCGTACGGACCATACGTACGGAACCGGCGGCCATGGACTACAGCTCCCGTGTGGCGAACGCGCCCCGGAGGCCGGCTCCGCGCTCATTACGCGGAGCCGTGCCGGACCGGAAGTCAGCCGCGGCGCCCGGGAGCGTGACGGGAGAACCGCCCGCAATGCCCAACAACGAAAACGGCACCACCGCCGACAACAACAGCCCGAGTGACAACCTGCCCCCGCGCAGGCGTCGCCGCGCCGCGTCCCGGCCCGCCGGTCCGCCCGGCGCCGCCGCGGCCGAGGCCACTCCGGTGATCGAGGCCGCCCCGGCGGCCCCCGCGGAAGAGGCCGCCCCGGCCGCCGCCCCCGCTCGTCCCCGCCGCCGTGCGACCCGCGCCGTGGCCGCTCCCGAGGCCGTGGCCGCGGAGGCCGTGGTCGTCGAGGCCCCGGCCGCTGCCGCCCCCGTCGCCGAGGAGCCCGCCGCTCCGGCCCCGCGCGCCCGTCGCCGTGCGACCCGCGCCGTTGCCGCCCCGGAGGCCGCTGCCGCCGAGGCCGCCCCGGCCGCGCCGGTGGCCGAGGAGGAGGCTCCGGCCGCTCCCGCCCCCCGTACCCGTCGCCGTGCGACCCGCGCCGTGGCCGCTCCCGAGGCTCCGGCCGCGGAGGCCGTGGTCGTGGAGGCCCCGGCCGCTGCCGCCCCCGTCGAGGAGGAGCCCGCCGCTCCGGCCCCGCGCGCCCGTCGCCGTGCCACGCGCGCCGTCGCCGCCCCGGCTGCCGTGGCCGCCGAGGTCGTCGAGGCTCCCGTGACGGAGGCCCCGGCTGCTGCCGCCCCCGTCGAGGAGGAGCCCGCCGCTCCCGCCCCGCGCGCCCGTCGCCGTGCGACCCGCGCCGTCGCCGCCCCGGCCGCCCCTGCCGCTGCCGTCGAGGAGGCCGCCGAGGCCCCCGCCGAGGTGGAAGAGGCCCCCAAGGCCGCCGCCCGGACCTTCACCGTCGCCGACGCGCTGGACTCCCCGAAGCGCGGCGGCCGCCGCCGCGCCACCCGGTCCTCCGCCCCGGCCGCCCCCGCCGCTCCCGCGGCCGCCCCCGCGCAGCCCGCCGCCGAGGCCGAGGCGCCCGCCGCCCCGGCCCGCGCCCGCCGTGCCGTGCGTCCCGCCGTGCCCACCTTCCAGGCCCCGGTCTTCGCCGAGCCGATGTTCCAGACCCCCGAGACCGCCGCGATGGCCGCCATGGCCGCGCGCGCCGCCGCCCCGGCCGAAGAGGTCGAGGAGGAGGAAGAGGCCGAGATCGAGGCCGAGGCCGTCCAGGCCCCCGCCCCGCAGCCGGCCGGTCGCCGCCGTCGCCGCGGCCGTGGTGCCGCCGAGGCCGCTCCGGTCGCCGAGCCCGCGCCGGTCTCCCTCCCCGAGGTGCTCGCCGAGGAGGAGCCGGAGGCCGAGGCCGCCGAGCTTGAGGAAGAGGCCGCCGAGTTCGAAGAGGGCGAAGAGGGCGAGCGCCCCTCGCGCCGCCGCCGTCGCGGTGGCCGTCGCCGTCGCCGCGGCGAGGCCGCCGAGCTCGAGGAGACCGCCGAGGAAGAGGCGGAGGCCGCCGAGCAGGAGGCCGAGGAGGAAGAGGAAGAGGAGGCCGAGGAGGCCGCCCTCGGCTCCACCTCCAGCCGTCGCCGCCGTCGCCGTCGCCGTCGCAGCGGTGACGCCGCCGAGGTCGAGGCCGGCGAAGAGGAGGGCGTGCGTACCGTCGTCAAGGTGCGCGAGCCCCGCCCGGCCCGCGAGAAGGCCGAGCCGTCCGACGAGGTCCAGTCCATCAAGGGCTCGACCCGCCTGGAGGCGAAGAAGCAGCGCCGCCGCGAGGGTCGCGAGCAGGGCCGCCGCCGCGTGCCGATCATCACGGAGGCCGAGTTCCTGGCCCGCCGTGAGGCCGTCGAGCGCGTCATGGTCGTCCGCCAGTCCGGCGAGCGCACCCAGATCGGCGTCCTCGAGGACAACGTGCTCGTCGAGCACTACGTCAACAAGGAAGAGGCCACCTCGTACGTCGGCAACGTCTACCTGGGCAAGGTCCAGAACGTGCTGCCGTCGATGGAGGCCGCCTTCATCGACATCGGCAAGGGCCGCAACGCGGTCCTGTACGCCGGCGAGGTCAACTTCGAGGCGCTCGGCATGGCCAACGGGCCGCGCCGCATCGAGTCCGCCCTCAAGTCCGGCCAGTCGGTCCTGGTGCAGGTCACCAAGGACCCGATCGGCCACAAGGGCGCCCGCCTGACCTCGCAGGTCTCGCTGCCCGGCCGCTACCTGGTCTACGTGCCCGAGGGCTCGATGACCGGTATCAGCCGCAAGCTGCCCGACACCGAGCGCGCGCGCCTGAAGACCATCCTCAAGAAGATCGTCCCCGAGGACGCGGGCGTCATCGTGCGCACCGCCGCCGAGGGCGCGAGCGAGGACGAGCTGCGTCGCGACGTCGAGCGTCTGCAGGCCCAGTGGGAGGACATCCAGAAGAAGTCGAAGCAGATCTCGACCTCTTCCCCGAGCCTGCTGTACGGCGAGCCGGACATGACCGTCCGCGTCGTGCGCGACATCTTCAACGAGGACTTCTCGAAGGTCATCGTCAGCGGCGACCAGGCGTGGGAGACCATCCACGGCTACGTGTCCCACGTGGCCCCGGACCTGGCCGACCGGCTGTCCCGCTGGACCTCCGAGGTCGACGTCTTCGCGACGTACCGGATCGACGAGCAGCTCGCCAAGGCGCTCGACCGCAAGGTGTGGCTGCCCTCGGGCGGCTCGCTTGTGATCGACAAGACCGAGGCGATGATCGTCATCGACGTCAACACCGGCAAGTTCACCGGTCAGGGCGGCAACCTCGAGGAGACCGTCACCAGGAACAACCTGGAGGCGGCCGAGGAGATCGTGCGCCAGCTGCGGCTGCGCGACCTGGGCGGCATCGTCGTCATCGACTTCATCGACATGGTCCTGGAGTCCAACCGCGACCTGGTCCTGCGGCGCATGCTGGAGTGCCTGGGCCGTGACCGGACCAAGCACCAGGTGGCCGAGGTCACCTCGCTGGGCCTGGTCCAGATGACCCGCAAGCGGGTGGGCCAGGGTCTGCTGGAGTCCTTCTCCGAGACCTGCGTCCACTGCAACGGCCGCGGTGTCATCGTGCACATGGAGACCCCGACCGCGGTCGGCGGCAACGGCAAGCGCGCCAAGCGCCGCGCCGGCAAGGCCGAGTTCGACCAGCACGAGCACGAGATCGAGACGGTCGAGGCGGAGGTCTTTGAGAGCGAGGCCGAGGTGGCCGCCGAGGCCGCCGCGCCGCGGGCGCTGCCCGAGCCGGAGTTCGTCGCGGACGAGGAGCTGTACAGCAGCGCGGCCGAGGCGGAGGCCGCCGCGGGTCTGAGCGGCCGCCGCAGCCGTCGCCGTGCCACCCGCAAGGCGACCGCTCCGGCGGGCGCCCCGCGCGGTACGGCCGTCCCGGCGCAGGTTCCGGCCCCCGTGGTCGAGGCCGAGCCGGTGACCGAGCCCGCCGACACGGTCCTGGAGCCGGCCGCCGAGGTCGTCGCCGAGGCCGTGGAGGCCGCGGAGACGGTCGAGGCCGCTGTGGTCGAGGAGGCCGCGCCGAAGGGCCGGACCCGTCGCCGCGCGACCCGCAAGGCCACCGCCCCGGCAGGTGCCCCGGCCCCCGTGGCCGAGGTGGCCCCGGAGCCGCAGCCGGAGCCGGTCGTCGTGCCGGAGCCGGAGCCCGTCGTGGAGCCCGAGCCCGAGCCGGTCGTCGTGGCGGCCGAGCCCGAGCCCGTCGCCGAGGCCCCCGTGGCCGAGGCCGCGCCGGCCCGTCCGCGCCGGCGTGCCACCCGTAAGGCCACCGCCCCGGCCGGTTCCCCGGCGGGCGCGGCCGAGGCGGCCGTGGTGGTCGTGGAGTCCCCGGCGGCCGAGCCGGAGCCCGAGGCCGCCCCGGTGGAGGCCGAGGAGCCCGCTCCCGCCAAGAAGGCGGTCCGCAAGACGGCCGCCAAGAAGGCGACGACCACGGCGAAGAAGGCCCCGGCCAAGAAGGCGGCGGCCGCGAAGAAGACCGTCGCCAAGAAGACGACGGCCAAGAAGACCGCGGCGAAGCGGACGACGAAGAAGACCGCGGCGGCGGAGCAGCAGACGCTGCCCTCCGTCTCGGCTCCGACCGAAGACTGATCCGCCGCATGACACGACCGTGGGCCCCGCCGCGAGGTGGGGCCCACGGCCTTGCGGGGCCCGGTTTGACCCTCCGGAACCAGCCCCGTAACCTAGACCGTCGGCGTGTCTTGAACGATTACCCGTTCAGCGTGCGTCGCGCTCCTGAGCACCTTCCTCCCGCATCGTCCGCGCAAGCGGCCGGGTCACGGGAGAGGCCGCTCGTCCAATCCGGATCAGTTCGGGCCCCGGCCCGCCTGAGCGGCTGGCTTCAGGAGCATCCGTCCCGAGTGAGAGAGAGATCCGCGTGTACGCCATCGTGCGCAGCGGTGGTCGCCAGCACAAGGTTGCTGTTGGTGACATCGTTGAGGTTGACAAGATTTCCACTGCCAAGGTTGGCGACACGGTCGAGCTCTCGACCCTGCTCGTTGTCGACGGCGACGCCGTGACCAGCGACCCGTGGGTCCTGGCGGGCATCAAGGTCACGGCCGAGGTCGTGGACCACCACAAGGGCGCCAAGATCGACATCCTGCGCTACAAGAACAAGACCGGCTACCGCCGTCGCCAGGGTCACCGTCAGCAGTACACGGCGATCAAGGTCACCGGTATCCCCGCGGCTGCGAAGTAAGAGGGACTGAGACATGGCACACAAGAAGGGCGCATCGTCCACCCGGAACGGGCGCGACTCCAATGCCCAGCGGCTCGGCGTGAAGCGCTTCGGCGGTCAGGTCGTTTCCGCCGGCGAGATCCTCGTCCGCCAGCGCGGCACCCACTTCCACCCGGGTGCGGGTGTCGGTCGTGGTGGCGACGACACGCTGTTCGCGCTGCAGGCTGGCTCGGTCCAGTTCGGCACGCACCGCGGCCGCAAGGTCGTCAACATCGTTCCGGCCGCCTGATCCAGCTTCGGCTGATCGAGCGTACGTAACTTCCCGAGGGCGGATCTCAGCTCTTTCCGGCGCGAGCCGGGAAGAGAGGTCCGCCCTCGGCGCGTTGTCACATAGACACGCTTAGGCACGTTTAATGGGCGGCAAGGCCTGCCCGGGACATTCCCGTATGTATCTGGAGGAACACCCATGACCACCTTCGTGGACCGCGTCGAGCTGCACGTCGCCGCGGGTAACGGGGGCCACGGCTGCGCCTCCGTTCACCGGGAGAAGTTCAAGCCGCTGGGCGGCCCCGACGGCGGCAACGGCGGCCGTGGCGGCGACGTGATCCTGGTGGTGGAGCAGGCGATCACCACCCTGCTGGACTACCACCACAGCCCGCACCGCAAGGCCACCAACGGCAAGCCCGGCGAGGGCGGCAACCGCTCCGGCAAGGACGGCCAGGACCTGGTCCTGCCCGTGCCGGACGGCACCGTCGTCCTCGACAAGGAGGGCAACGTCCTCGCCGACCTCGTCGGCCAGGGCACCACCTACGTCGCCGCCCAGGGCGGCCGCGGCGGCCTCGGCAACGCCGCGCTGGCCTCGGCCCGCCGCAAGGCGCCCGGCTTCGCGCTCCTCGGCGAGCCCGGTGACACCGGCGACGTGGTCCTGGAGCTCAAGACCGTCGCCGACGTGGCGCTGGTCGGCTTCCCGAGCGCCGGCAAGTCCTCGCTGATCTCGGTGCTCTCCGCCGCCAAGCCGAAGATCGCGGACTACCCCTTCACCACCCTCGTCCCGAACCTGGGCGTGGTCACCGCCGGCTCGACCGTCTACACGATCGCCGACGTCCCCGGCCTGATCCCGGGTGCCAGCCAGGGCAAGGGCCTCGGCCTGGAGTTCCTGCGCCACGTCGAGCGCTGCTCGATCCTCGTGCACGTCCTGGACACCGCGACCCTGGAGTCCGACCGCGACCCGGTCGGCGACCTCGACCTCATCGAGGAGGAGCTCAAGCTCTACGGCGGCGGCCTGGAGAAGCGCCCGCGCCTCGTCGTCCTGAACAAGGTCGACATCCCGGACGGCCAGGACCTCGCGGAGATGGTCCGCCCGGACCTGGAGGCCCGCGGCTACAAGGTCTTCGAGGTCTCCGCGGTCGCCCGTACGGGCCTCAAGGAGCTCTCGTACTTCCTCGCCGAGGTCGTGGCCAAGGCCCGCGCCCGCAAGCCGAAGCAGGAGGCGACCCGTATCGTCATCCGCCCGAAGGCCGTGGACGACGCCGGCTTCACCGTCGCCTACGACGAGGCCGAGGACGTGTACGTGGTGCGCGGCGAGAAGCCGGAGCGCTGGGTCCGCCAGACCGACTTCAACAACGACGAGGCCGTGGGCTACCTCGCCGACCGCCTCAACCGCCTCGGTGTCGAGGACGCGCTGAAGAAGGCCGGCGCCCGCGCCGGTGACGGCGTCGCCATCGGCTCCGACGAGAACGCGGTCGTCTTCGACTGGGAGCCGACCATGATGGCCGGCGCCGAGATGCTGGGCCGCCGCGGCGAGGACCACCGCATGGAGGCTCCACGTCCGGCCACGCAGCGCCGCAAGGAGAAGGAAGCCAAGCGCGGGGACGCGGCGCAGCAGGAGTACGACGAGTTCCGGCCGTTCTGATCTGCCCTTTTTGGACCGGTGGGCGGCCTTGAAGTGATGTTTACTCGGGTCGCCTAATATCCACCGGGTGAGCAGCGCAAACCCTCCTCCCACCGTCTCCGTCGTGGTGATCGCGTACAACGACGCCGGGCTCGTGGGCGAGGCCGTTACCTCGGCCCTCGCCCAGGGCCCGGTGGTCGCCGAGGTCATCGCGGTGAACGACGCCTCGTCCGACGGCACCGCGCAGGTGCTGGACGAGCTGGCCGCCGTACACCCCCGCCTCAAGGTCGTGCACCGCACGGAGAACAGCGGCGGGTGCGGCACGCCGCGCAACGACGGCATCGCGGCCGCGTCCTCCCCGTACGTCCTCTTCCTCGACAGCGACGACGTGCTGCCGCCGGGGGCGGCCGAGGCCCTGGTGCGCGCCGCCGAGGAGCACCGCGCGCCGGTCACCGTCGGCGCGTGCGTACGGCGTGAGCTGCCGCTCCACCACGACGTGCCGTGGGTCCCCGGGCTCTACACCCCGGGCGAGGTGATCGAGCGGCCCTCCGACCGGCCGGAGCTGGTCCGCGACACGCTCTGCGTCAACAAGCTGTACGACCGGTCCTTCCTGGAGAAGCACGCGATCCGCTTCCCCGACGGACGGTTCGTCTACGAGGACTTCGCCTTCACCGCCCGGGTCCTGGCCGCGGCCCCCCGCATCGCGGTGATCGGCGACCTCGTCTACGTCTGGCACGTGCGCCGCGACGCCGCCAAGGTGTCGATCTCCCTGGACCGCAAGGACGTGGGGAACTGGCGCGCCCGCGTGGAGGCCCACCGCACCGCCGCGCGGACCCTCGCGGCCGCCTCCCCGGAGCTCGGCCGTGCCTGCCAGGTGAAGTTCCTGGAGTACGACCTGCGCATGTACGTGCGCGAGCTGGGCAAGGACCCCGAGTACCAGGCGGCCTGGTGGACGCTGACCCGCGCGTACCTCGACACCTTCGACGAGGCCGTGGTCGAGGCCGCCGCCCCGCACGCCCGCTGGATCGTACGGGTGCTGCGCGCCACCGCCACCCCGCCCGCCGACGTGGAGCGGCTGACCCGCTTCGCGGCCGAGCCGCCGCGCCTGCTGCCCCCGTACGCGACCACCGCCGACGGGGTGCCGGTGTGGAGCGAGGAACTTCCGGTGGAGCTGGACGGCCTGCGCGACATGCCGACCGCCGCGCTGCCGGTGACCATAGACGCCGAACCGGCCGGCAACGCCGCCGTACGGCTGCGCCTGCACGACCTCTACGGGCGGCTCGCCGCGGCCGGCCCGCGCACCGTGCAGCTGCGCTTCCTGCCCCGCGCCGGCGGAGACCCCGTACTGGCGCAGCCGGTGGAGCTGAGCCGGGACGAGGACGGCGACGACTGCTGGACGGCCGTGCTGCCCTTCCGCCTCGACGACCTGGCCGCCACCGGCCGCCGGCTGGGCCTGCGCCGGCTCCAGGCGTGGCACGTCGGGGTGGTCGTGGAGTGCGCGGACGGGAGCTCCCTGCTCACCTCCCTGCGCCCCCGGGGCGGCCTGCTGCGCCGCCGCGCCCTGCCGAGCAGCCGGTACGGTGTCCTGCTGACGCAGCCCTACCGTACGGGTTCCGGTTCGCTGGCCCTGCGCCTCGCGCCGGGTGCCGCGGGCGCGCTGTACCTCGTACGGAACAGACTTGACCGGGCCAAGGCGGGCCGCGCCTCGCGCTGACGGGCACGAGATCCACGACCTTCAGCGACAGAACCACGGACAGGACCAAGGAGTTACACATGACGTTTCTGATCACCGGTGGCGCCGGCTACATCGGCGCGCACGTCGTCCGCGCGATGCTCCTCGCGGGGGAGAAGGTCGTCGTCTTCGACGACCTCTCCACGGGCAAGGAGGAGCGCGTTCCGGAGGGCGTCCCGCTGGTGACCGCCTCGGTTCTGGACCGGCTCGCCCTGGACGAGGCCATCGCCGAGCACAAGATCACCGGCGTCGTGCACCTCGCGGGCAAGAAGCAGGTCGGCGAGTCCGTCGAGAAGCCGCTGCACTACTACCACGAGAACGTGCACGGCCTCACGGTCCTGCTCCAGGCCGTGGCCGCCGCCGGCATCCGCAACTTCCTCTTCTCCTCCTCCGCCTCCGTCTACGGCATGCCCGACGTGGACCTCGTGACCGAGGACACCCCGTGCGCGCCGCTGAGCCCCTACGGCGAGACCAAGCTGGCCGGCGAGTGGCTGGTCCGCGCCGCCGGCAAGGCGCACGGCATCTCCACCGCCTGCCTGCGCTACTTCAACGTGGCGGGCGCCGCGACCCCCGAGCTGGCCGACACCGGCGTCTTCAACCTGGTCCCGATGGTCTTCGAGCGCTACGACGCCGGCCAGGGCGCCAAGATCTTCGGTGACGACTACCCGACCCCGGACGGCACCTGCATCCGCGACTACATCCACGTCGAGGACCTCGCGGAGGCTCACGTGGCCGCGGCCCGCAAGCTCGCCGAGTGGGCGGCGGCCGGGGACTACAAGGACCTCACCGTCAACATCGGGCGCGGCGAGGGCGTTTCCGTCGCCCAGATGGTCGCCCTGCTCAACGAGGGCACCGGCCACACCCACGCCCCGGTGATCAGCCCGCGCCGCCCCGGCGACCCGGCGAAGGTCGTGGCCTCGGCCGACAAGATCACCAGCGAGCTGGGCTGGAAGGCCCGGCACGACGTCCGCGAGATGGTCACCTCCGCCTGGGCGGGCTGGGAGGCCAACAAGGCGGCCAGCCGGGACGCGCACAAGGACGTCCACAAGGGCTGACGCCCTGGCCCGTACGCACGAAGCCGCCCGCCCCGGCATCCGGGGCGGGCGGCTCTTCGTACGTACGGCGGTCAGCGCTCCAGGAAGGAGAACAGCGCCTCCCACCGGTCGGTGATCTCAGTGCTGGAGAACCGCTTCACCGACGTGAAGGCGGTGTCGCCGAGCCGGTCGCGCAGCTCGCGGTCCGACATGAGCGCGTCCAGGTGCCCGGCGAGCTCCATCGTGTTGCCGAGGCGGGCCAGCAGCCCGTCCTGGCCGTGCGTCACGATCTCCCGTACGCCCGGCGCGCAGTCGAAGGCGGCCACCGGCAGGCCCGTCGCCATCGCCTCCAGCAGCGTGATCGGGAAGCCCTCGGCCCGCGAGGCCTGCGCGAAGACCGAGGCCCCGCGCAGCGCGCCCAGCACGTCGTCGGTGCTGCCCATCCACTCCACGGAGTCGTCCAGCCCCAGCGAGGTGCAGTGCGCCCGCAGCGCCGGCTCCTCCAGGCCCGCCCCGTAGATCCGCAGGACCCAGTCGGGGTGGTGCGGGACGGCATCCGCCCAGGCGTCGAGGAGCAGGTCGACGCCCTTCTCGAAGGCGAGGCGGCCGACGCTGGCGACGACCTTCCCGGTGCGCGGGGCGGGGGAGTCGGGCATGAAGGGAAGCGGGTTCGGCATGCTCCCGACGTTCTCCATGCCCGCCCGGATCCACAGGTCCGCGTCCTCGGCGGTCAGCACCAGCAGCCGGTCCACCTCGCGGTAGTGGCGGCGGACGCGGTCTCCCCGGGTGGACTTCTTGCTGGCCTCGAAGGACTCGTGGCTCATGCCGATGACGCTGAGCCCCTTGGTGTCGGCGAGCGCCACCCACTCCATCGCCCAGACCTGGGTGACGATGACCACACCGCCGGGGCGCGCGGCCCGCAGCAGCTCGCTCAGCTGCTCCGCCTTGGCGCGCATCCCCGCCCGCCGGGCCGCCTGGCGGCGCCGCTCGGGCGCGTTCAGCCGGCCCTTGATGCCGCGCAGCCGGCGGGCCGCCGGCGGGTGGGCGTCGTAGAGGGTGGTCACGTCGTAGGGCAGGTCCTGCGGCAGCTTCTGCCGGATCTCCTCGGCGACCGGGGCGATGCCGACGACGTGCACCTTGTGCCCGCGGTCGGTGAACAGCCGGGCCATCTGGTGCGACCAGGTGGTCACACCGCCGAGCTCGTCGACGTTGTTGGAGACGATGAAGATGTCCCGGCTCACTTGCCGCTCCTCGTGAAGAACTTCTCGACGATCTGGCGGGCCGCGTCCCCGCGGTCGTACTCGCCGAACTCGGTGAGGAAGCGCTGGCGTGCCTCCGCGTACTTGGCGTCCGCCTCCTCGAAGGCGGCGAGCGCCTGGAAGAGCTCGTCCGCCGTGGCCACGACCGGGCCCGGGGCCTTCTCCTTCAGGTCGAAGTACGTGCCGCGGATGTCGTTGGCGTACTTCTCGTAGTCGTACGCGAAGAACAGCATCGGCCGGTCCAGGACCGCGTAGTCGAACATCACGGACGAGTAGTCGGTGATCAGACCGTCGGCCAGGGCCAGCAGCGGGGTGATGTCGTGGTGCCGGGACACGTCGACGACGCGGCCCGCGACCGACGGCGGCAGCGAGACGCTGTTGAGGTAGTGGGTCCGCACCAGCAGCGTGAAGCGGTCGCCGAGCCGGTCCGCGAACTCCTCCACGTCGAAGGGGAAGGTGAAGCCCTCGACCGAGCCGTCGGCGGCGGCCCGGAAGGTCGGCGCGTAGAGCAGCACCTTCTTGTCCGGGTCGATGCCGAGCTCGGCCGCCAGCGGGCCGCGGACCCGCTCGCCGCTGTGGGCCTCGCTCCGGTGCGCCTCCACCAGGGCGTCGTTGCGCGGGTAGCCCGTGCGCAGCAGCACCTCGTCGCGCAGCCGGAAACCCTTGGCGAGGGTGCGGGTGTCGTGCTCGGAGCGGATCAGGAAGTGGTCGAAGCGGTCGACGGCCGCCTGGAAGCGGTCCTGGCCGGCGCGCCCCTGCGCCTTGGTGCGGGGCTCGTGGAAGCCCATCCGCTTGAGCGCCGAACCGTGCCAGGTCTGGATGTACGTGGTCCCCGGGCGCTTGGTGAGGGCCAGCGGGAAGCCCTGGTTGTCGACCCAGAACTCGGCCTGGGCCAGCGCGCGCAGGTAGGCCCAGCTCCAGCGCCGCACCAGGGTGGCCTCCTTGGGGAACCCGGTGGGCTTGGCGCCCGCGTACGACCAGATCGCCTCGAAGGGCACGCCCTGGCGCACCATCTCCTCGTAGATCGCCTTCGGGCTGTCGCTGTACTGCTTGCCCATGTGGCTCTCGAAGACGACCGTGCCCTTCTTGATCGGCAGCTTCGAGAAGACCTCGTGGTAGATCTTGACCTTCTGCTCGCCGGAGCCCATGTTGCGGCGGGCCCGCAGGGCCTTGCGCAGGCCGCGCTTGACCACGTTGGCCGTCTTGCCCTGTATGGCGTTGTTGAGCAGGGTCTGGGTGCGGACGGCGGCGGCGCCCTCGGCGGTCAGGACGTAGGAGAGGTTGCCCTTCTTGGTCATCTCCGGCTCGAAGCGGTCGGAGACGAGGCGGGTCAGCCGCGGCCGCACGCGCAGCCGGGCCGCCGACTCCAGGTCGACCCCGCCGACCGAGACGCGGGTGGTGACCTTCTCGCTCCCGGCGGTCAGCTTGAGGCGGACGTCCCAGACGGCGTCGATGATGCCGAGGGGGCGGACGGTGCCGCCGATGTCGGCCGTACCGGTCCACTCGATCGTGTCACCGGCGTGGCGCACCGTTGCCACCGGGAAGCTGAACGAGCGCACGCCGATCTGACGGCGGGCCCGGAACTCCAGGGACGCCTTCAGTTCCGCGTCGGGCTCGATGCGGCCGAGCGGGTTGACGACGGCGCCGGACAGCGTGACGGTGCCGCGCCCGTCGTCCTCGTAGGAGGTGAGCCGGTTGCCGAGCTGGAGGGAGCCGAGCGGGGTGGTGTGGAAGCCCTGCTCCGTGACGTCCAGTATCCGGCGGGCCTCGGCGGCGTCTTCGTCGTCGAGGTGGTCGGCGCACCAGTAGACGCGCCCGTCGCGCTCGGCGAGCGGCGAGGAGAGCCGGCCCTTGTTGGTCATGGCGTCGGCGGCCGGGAGCAGGTTGTCCCAGTCCTCCTTGCCCAGCAGGTAGGCGCAGATCGCCTGGAGGTACGTGACGTTCTCGTACGCGGCCGGGTCGATCCCCGCCAGGTAGCCGTTGGCGAGGCGGGCGAACTCCTGGCGGTACTCGTCGCTGAGCAGCGGCAGGTCGCGCAGGTGCAGCACCAGGTCGTGCTTGAGGAACTTCGCGTCCTTGGCGGTCTTGATGTCCGTGTGGCCCTTGGAGGCCAACAGCTCGTCGACGCGGCGGTGGATCTCCATCCGGTGGACGAAGTTCGCGATCTCGTGGCGCCGGTTGCTGATCGACTTCGACGCGGCCTTCTCGATCACGTTCCAGAAGTAGACGTGGTTCGGGATCAGCGTGATGCGCCGGGCGGCGACGTACGCCTGCGCGGAGAAGAGCAGGTCCTCGTAGTGGATCCCGACCGGGAACTCCAGGCCCTGCTCCAGCAGGAATGCGCGCCGGTAGCACTTGTTCGTGGAGAGGGTGTCGTAGACCAGCAGGTCGGGGAAGTCGGTGATCGACTCCAGGGTGCGCGTGCGCGAGTAGATCCACGGGTACCACTCGGTGGTCTTGCCCCACCGGTTGTCGAGGTGCACGCGTACGCACATGCCCGAGACCAGGTCGGAGCCGGTGCGCTCGGCGGCGTCCAGCATGTTCCGGCAGGCATTGCGCTCGAGCACGTCGTCGCTGTCCAGGAACATGACGTACGTGCCGGTGGCCTGCTGGATGCCGTGGTTGCGGGGCGCGCCGCAGCCACCGCTGTTCTCCGGCAGCCGGAAGGCGCGCACTCTCCCCGGATGCGCGGCTTCCAGTTCCTGGGCTACCGCGTACGAGCGGTCCTGGCTGCAGTCGTCGACGATCACGACCTCGACCCCGTGCAGGGTCTGGTCCAAAACGGACTGGACTGCTGTCGACAGACGCTCTGCGTCGTTGTAGACGATGACGACCACGGAGACGTCAGGCACGTGCACCTCGATCCCTTCGCTGCATTCCGCTTATCCCGCTCAACCCGTCAAAGCTACCCTGTGCCGAACTCGGCTCAGGCAGGCCGACCGTCCGCGTGCATACTTCTAAGGAAGAGGTGAGTGGCGGGTCCGGTCGCCGATAATCACCCGTTCGGACCCAGCAGGAAGTGTTCATGACGAAGCTGTCCGTAGTTGTCCCTTGCTACAACGAAGAAGCCGTCATCGATAGCTTCGACGCGGAGATCCGCAGGGTTCTGGACGCCCTCCCCGTCGAGTACGAGGTCTGCTACGTCGACGACGGAAGTCGCGACGGCACCCTCGACAAGCTCCGGAAGATCGCCGCCGAGCACGGCCGGCAGACGCGGTACGTCTCCTTCAGCCGCAATTTCGGCAAGGAGGCCGGCATGCTCGCGGGCCTCCGCGAGGCCACCGGCGACGCCGTGGTGATCATGGACGCGGACCTCCAGCACCCGCCGGAGCTCATCGCGACCATGCTCGACTACTACCGGCAGGGCCACGACCAGATCATCGCCCGCCGCACGCGCGAGGGCGACAAGAAGGTCCGCTCCGCGCTCAGCCGCCTCTACTACCGCGGCGTGAACCGCTGGGTCGACGTCGAACTCACCGACGGGGTGGGCGACTTCCGCCTCCTCTCCCGACCGGCCGTGGACGCGCTGCTGTCGCTCCCGGAGTACAACCGCTTCTCCAAGGGCCTCTTCTCCTGGATCGGCTTCGACACCGTCCACTTCGACTACCGCAACGCCCAGCGCGAGGCCGGCGAGACGAAGTGGAAGTTCGGCTCGCTGCTGAACTACGCCATGGACGGCCTGATCTCCTTCAACAACAAGCCGCTGCGGGTCGGGATCTGGATCGGGGTGTCGCTGGTCGCCCTGACCGGCCTGTACGCACTGTGGATCACGATCACGGCGATGACCAACGGCATCGACTCGCCGGGCTACGTCACCCTCGTCGCGATGATCGCCGGCATCGGCGGCGTTCAGATGATCATGCTGGGTCTGATCGGCGAGTACATCGGCCGCATCTACTACGAGACCAAGCGCAGGCCGCACTTCCTGGTGAAGGAATCGCACGGCGAGCGGGTGGCGGAAGCGGCGATCGCGGAGCGCGGCCCGGAGCGGGACACCGGGCGGGACCGCGGGCGCGAACCCGAGCGCAGCGGCCACGGCAGTGCGGAGCGCAGCGCCCGATGAGCCGTAGGGACCAGCTCGGCCAGATCTTCCGCTTCGCCCTCGTGGGCGGGGTCAACACCGGCACCTTCTTCGCCATCTACCTGCTCCTGCACCCGTGGATGCCGTACTTCGCCGCCTACTCGCTCGCCTTCGTGCTGGCGATGGTCGGCTCCTTCTTCATGAACACCTACTTCACCTACCGGACCCGGCCGACCTGGAAGAAGTTCCTCCTCTTCCCGCTGACGAACGTCACGAACTACGTGATCCAGTCGGCCGGCCTGTACGCCCTGGTGACCTGGGCCGGGATGGACACCCGGATCGCCCCGCTGGTCGCGGCGATCGTGGCCATTCCGTTCACCTTCCTGCTCTCGCGCAAGATCCTCGTCCCCGGCGCCGCCGCGCGGGCCGAGGAGCAGCAGCGCGCGGAAGCCGGTTCGTCCAGGGGCTGAAACCCCCGGGCGGACGCCGCGGCCCACCCCGTAGATTGAGACGGCAGGCAATCCGGCGAGGGGCAAGGGGTAAGACGTGTCAGCGGCTAGGCAGGGTGTCGTGGACGCCCGCAGGATCGTGGTCAAGGTCGGCTCCTCCTCCCTGACCACCGCCGCCGGCGGCCTCGACGCCGACCGGGTGGACGCGCTGGTGGACGTCCTGGCCAAGGCCCGCAGCGGCGGGGAGAAGGAGATCGTCCTCGTCTCCAGCGGAGCTATCGCCGCCGGACTGTCCCCGCTCGGGCTGCGCCGCCGCCCCAAGGACCTGGCCCGCCAGCAGGCCGCCGCCAGCGTCGGCCAGGGGCTGCTCGTCGCCCGCTACACCGCCTCCTTCGCCCGGTACGGCATCCGCGTCGGCCAGGTGCTGCTCACCACCGACGACACCAGCCGCCGCGCCCACTACCGCAACGCGTACCGCACCCTGGACCAGCTGCTGGCCATGGGCGCGCTGCCCGTCGTGAACGAGAACGACACCGTCGCCACCGACGAGATCCGCTTCGGCGACAACGACCGCCTGGCCGCGCTGGTCGCCCACCTCGTCCGCGCGGACCTCCTCGTCCTCCTCTCCGACGTGGACGGCCTCTACGACGGCGACCCCTCGCTGCCCGGCACCACCCGCATCGACGAGGTCCACGGCCCCGAGGACATCGCGCACGTCTCCATCGGCAGCGCCGGCAAGGCGGGCGTGGGAACCGGCGGCATGGTCACCAAGGTCGAGGCGGCGCGGATCGCGGCCGCCGCAGGGATCCCGGTGGTGCTCACCTCCGCGAGCCAGGCCGCCGACGCGCTGGCCGGGCGCGCCACGGGCACCCACTTCCACGCGACGGGCCGCCGCTCGGCGGACCGGCTGCTGTGGCTCCAGCACGCCTCCACCCCCCAGGGGCACCTCGTACTCGACGACGGCGCGGTCCGCGCGGTCACCGAGCGCGGCAGCTCCCTGCTCGCGGCCGGCATCGCGGCGGTCGAGGGCGAGTTCACGGCGGGCGACCCGGTGGAACTGCGCGACACCTCGGGCCGGGCGGTGGCGCGCGGCCTGGTCAACTTCGACGCCAAGGAACTGCCGCGGCTCCTCGGCCGTTCCACCCCCGAGCTCGCCCGTGAACTCGGACCCGCGTACGAGCGGGAGGTCATCCACCGGGACGATCTGGTCCTGCTCCAGGGCTGAGGTTCGGCAAAACCGCCGCGCGGCGGGCCGGGGACTGGTCAACTGTGAGGGGCGGACGGACACGCGTAGCGCAGACAGGAGGCGGCTGGTGAGACGAGCGCTGACCAGCGTCGGGCCGGGGGACGGTGACGGCGGCGGAGACGAGCGGGACCAGACCTCCCGCCTCTGGCACGTGACCCTGAGTGTCTCCGGCAAGCCGGCGCCGCTCGCCGAGGTCCGGCGGGGGCTGGAGCAGCTGGCCCATGACCACCCCTTCCTGCTGACCAGCCGGTACGCCGACGACCACGCCGAGATCCGGTACTGGGAGGAGGCCCGCGACCTCCACGACGCGGCGGCCGTCGCCCTCCGCCTCTGGGGCGAACACCGCTCCTCGGCGAAGCTCCCGCCCTGGGAGATCGTCGGCCTGGAGGTCATCGACCGCGCCACCTACCACCAACGCGTGGCAGAGGGCTACGGCCCGCCCCCGGCCCACCCGGTGGGTGTGCACCCGTACCAATGATCGGGGGCCGTCTCGCGGGGTGAAACCCCGTTCGGGGGGTACGCCCCGGGGATTACCCTGGGCGGCATGACCTCGCTGGATGCCACCACCTCACCCGTCACCGCCACCGCGCAAGCGGCCCGCACCGCGGCTGCCGCCATCGCGCCACTGCCGCGGTCCGCCAAGGACACCGCGCTGCTGGCGATCGCGGACGCGCTGGAGGCCCGTACGGCCGAGATCGTCGAGGCCAACGCCGTCGACACCGACAAGGCCCGCGCGGCCGGTACCAGTGAGACCGTCATCGACCGCCTCACCCTCACCCCCGAGCGCGTCGCCGCCATCGCCTCCGACGTACGGGACGTCGCAGCCCTCCCCGACCCCGTCGGCGAGGTCGTCCGCGGCAACACCCTCCCCAACGGCATCGACATCCGCCAGGTCCGCGTCCCGCTCGGCGTCGTCGGCATCATCTACGAGGCCCGCCCCAACGTCACCGTCGACGCCGCGGCCCTCTGCCTCAAGTCCGGCAACGCGGTCCTGCTCCGCGGCAGCTCCTCCGCGTACGCCTCCAACACCGCGCTCGTCGCCATCCTGCGCGACGCCGTCGAGAGCGCCGGCCTGCCCGCCGACGCGATCCAGCTCGTCCCCGGCGAGTCCCGCGACTCCGTCCGCGAGCTGATGCGGGCCCGCGGCCTCGTCGACGTGCTCATCCCGCGCGGCGGTGCCTCCCTCATCAAGACCGTGGTCGAGGAGTCCACCGTTCCGGTCATCGAGACCGGTACCGGCAACTGCCACGTCTACGTCGACGCCCAGGCCGACCTGGACATGGCCGTGGACATCCTCATCAACTCCAAGGCCCAGCGGCCCTCCGTCTGCAACGCCGCCGAGACCCTCCTCGTCCACCGCGACATCGCCGACGCCTTCCTGCCGCGCGCCCTCGACGCCCTCGCCGACGCCGGCGTGACCGTCCACGGCGACGCCCGGGTCCTGGCCGCCGCCGAGGGCACCAAGGCCACCGCCCTGCCCGCCACCGACGAGGACTGGGCCGCCGAGTACCTCTCCTACGACATCGCCGCCGGTGTCGTGGACTCCCTCGACGACGCCGTCGCCCACATCCGCCGCTGGACCTCCGGCCACACCGAGGCGATCGTCACCACCTCGCAGGCCGCCGCCCGCCGCTTCACCCAGCTGGTCGACTCGACCACGGTCGCCGTGAATGCGTCCACCCGGTTCACCGACGGTGGTCAGTTCGGCTTCGGCGCCGAGATCGGGATCTCCACGCAGAAGCTGCACGCCCGGGGCCCGATGGGCCTTCCCGAGCTGACCTCCACCAAGTACATCGTCACGGGCGACGGTCACATTCGGTAGTCGCGGACCGAACGCGGTGTGGCCGGATTTCGGCTCACACCCTGCCCAAAGCAGCCCCCCAGGTCTAGGCTGGTCCTGTGCCGGACGACGTGGGGGGCAAGTTCCCGGACGACGGGGAGCCCGACGACGACCGCGGAGGCGCGGACAAGGACTTCGCCTCCGTGGTGTTCGACGAGGACTTCGTCCGGAACGCCGAGATCCATGAACCGAGCGCCGCCGAGCGCCAGCGGGCGGCCGACCGGGCGCGCGCCGAGGCCGAAGCGGCCCGCGCCGTCGCCGGCGGATGGACCGGCGACGACGACTACGACAGCTACGGTTACGGCCACCCCGACGGGTACGGCCCCGACGACCACGGCTGGGACCACGACCGCGGCCACGGCTACGGCTATGCCGACGGTCCGTACGGGGCCTACGGCGGCAGCCTGCGCCCGTACCGCGGCCGCTCGCCCTGGCTGCGTCCCGTCGCCTGGGTCCTCGCCTTCGTGATGGGCCTCGGCATGGTCGCGCTCGCCTTCAGCGCCGTCTACCGCAGCGCCGCGGGCGAGGCGGACCCCGCCCCCGCGCCCGCCAGCACCCCCTTGCGGGAAGTCACCGGCGTCGGCGCGTTTACGTACCCCTCCGGCCGCCAACCCTGAAGGTACGACCCCACTCGCATGCGACGGAGCTGGGGGCTTCTCTGAAGCGGGGACAGCGGGAGAAGCGATGGCCGTTCCAGGAGATCCGCCCAACGGCACCCCCGATGGCATCGGAGAGGGTGACGACGAATTCCGCTCGGACGAATTCCGGTCGGTGGTGTTCGACGAGGACTTCGTCCGCGCTGCCCGGCTCCAGGAGTACTCCGCACAGGAGCGCATGGGCGAGCACGCCCGCGCCGTACGCAGCCGGTCCATCTGGTCGTCCGGCGGATCCGCCTCCCGTGCGAGCACTCCCGGCCGGGGCGCCCGCCAGGGCATGCTGCTCGTGCTGCTCATCGCCACGGCCTTCGCCGCCGCCGTCTACATGGGGCTGCGCAACCCGTACGTCCCCCCGCCGGGCGGCCCCGCCCAGCCCCTCGCCAGCACCGTCGTGCCGCTCGCGCCGGCCGCCGCCGTGCCCGGCGGGCGGCCCGCCGATCTGTACGCGACGAGCCCCGCCGCCGACTACCGCGTCGGGGCGGCCGGGATCACCCTGCCCGCCGTGCGCCGCACGCACCACTTCACCGACAGCCAGGTCGTCACCGCGCTGTCCATCGCCAAGGACTACCTGGTGCAGTCCTCACTGGACCCCGACGTCCTGGCCGGAACCGCCTCCCGGCCCGTGCGGGTGCTGCTCGACCCCGACCAGCTGGCGCAGTTCGACCGCAGCATGAGCACGCCCCTCGGCGACGGCAGGCACGCGGCCACCGGCTGGCTGGTCCGCTTCGACCAGGGCACCGCCGTCCTCGCCGACTCCCGGGTCCGCGTGAGCGGCACCCTCGCCTTCGAGGAGGTCGCCCCCGACGTGCTGGAGGTGATCACCGACCACACCTTCGTGTACGCGGTACGCCCGGCCACCGGAGCCCCCGCCGCTGCCGACGGGGCCTCGCTCTTCACCGTCCGCCGCGAACTGAAGCTGCGCTTCGACCGGGAGGACCTCGCCGCCCGGCGGGCCGAGCTGGCCACGTCCTACGTGATGGCCGGGCCGCAGGACTGCTCCGCCGACCCGGCCGGAGCCTTCCGCCCCGTCCTGGCCGGAGCCGGACCGACCACGGTGGGCCCGGCCGCGAGCGACCCGTACGCCAGCGGCCATCCGCGGCGCACGGCCGGGCTGTGCGGCGTGCTGGCCCAGCCCGCCGCCCCCACGACCGGCCCGGTCAGCCCTGCTCCGTAGTCCCGCCCGTAGCCCCGCCCGTGTCCGTCCCCTTGGCCTCGGCGCCGCCGCCCCCGGCGGACCCCGATCCGGTGCCGGTGAACTTGTCGCGGAGCTTGCCGCCCAGGTCGCCCGCCCCGCCGGCGATGTCGCCCACCAGCTTCATCAACGGATCCTTGCTGGTGCGCACCGAATCGGCGTAGTGCGCCGCGGACTGCCGGAAGGAGTCGGTCACCGAGGTGTCCTTGTCCTCGTCCCGCCGCGGGTAGTGGCCGTCCATGATCCGCTGGAAGTCGCGGCTCTCCGACCACTTCTTCAGCTCGGCCGCCCGCACCGTGGTGAAGGGGTGCGTGCGGGGCAGCATGTTGAGGATCTTCAGCACGGAATCGCGCAGGTCACCGCTCGACTCGTACTCCTCGGCCTGGGCCAGGAAGGCGTCCACATTCATCTCGTGGAGGTGGTTGCCGCCCGCGATCTTCATCAGTCCGCGCATCGAGGCCTGCACGTCCTGCCCCACCAGCAGCCCGGCCCGGTCCGCCGACAGCTCCGACTTGCGGAACCACTCCCGCAGCGCCGTCACGATCGCCATGATCGCCACATTGCCCAGCGGGATCCACGCCACCTTCAGCGCCAGGTTCGTCAGGAACAGCAGGACCGTGCGGTACACCGAGTGACCCGACAGCGCGTGGCCCACCTCGTGGCCCACCACCGCCCGCATCTCCTCCTCGTCGAGCAGCTCGACCAGGGCCGTGGTCACCACGATGATCGGCTCGTCCAGACCGATGCACATCGCATTGGGCTTCGGGTCCTGCTGCACGTACATCTGCGGGACCTTCTCCAGGTCCAGGATGTAGCAGGCGTCGCGGAGCATCGCGTACAGATGCGGGAACTGGGTGTCGCCCACCCGGACGGAGTCCGACAGGAACAGCAGCCGCAGGCTGCGCTCCGGGAGCAGTCCGCTCATGGCCTTGAACACGGTGTCGAAGCCGCTCAGCTTGCGCAGCGCCACCAGCGCCGAGCGGTCCGCCGGGTGCTCGTACGCCCGTGAGGAAATGCCGGGGAACCTCCTGCGGTCCCGCGCCGGCGTCTTCTCGAACCCTGTCTCCGTCATAGCGCCCTCCCCTGGATCGACCTGACTGCTCTGCGTCTATCCTCTCCAACGCCTGAGTCGGCGCGAGCGTGCCCCAGGCCCCCGCATACGATGTGAGCGAAGTCTCCGCCCGCTCCCCGACTCGATAGGTATCTGCCTGATGAGCCTCTCCTCCACCGCCCACAACCTGGTCGTCCTCGCCTCGGAGGGGGCCGAGCAGCACGGCGGCAACCACGACAGCCTCAACCCGTACCTGACCGGCGGCGGCGCGCTCTTCATCCTCTGCCTCATGCTCTGGATCACCACGCGCCTGAACCGTGACCGCTAGGCCCCGACCGCCAGCGGTGGATGCGACACCGGGCCAGTAGGCTCTGCGCTCATGGGAGAGCAGGAAGTGCCTACGGGCCCGGTCAAGCGCCGGCTCGGCGTGATGGGCGGGACATTCGACCCGATCCACCACGGACACCTGGTGGCCGCCAGCGAGGTCGCCGCCCTTTTCCACCTCGACGAGGTGGTGTTCGTACCGACCGGCGAGCCGTGGCAGAAGTCGCAGCGGGCCGTGTCGCCCGCCGAGGACCGCTACCTGATGACGGTCATCGCCACGGCCTCGAACCCGCAGTTCTCGGTCAGCCGCATCGACATCGACCGCGGCGGGCCGACGTACACGATCGACACCCTGCGGGACCTGAAGGCGCTGAACGACGACGCCGACCTGTTCTTCATCACCGGCGCCGACGCCCTCGCACAGATCCTGACCTGGCGTAACGCCGATGAGCTCTTCTCGCTCGCCCATTTCATCGGAGTGACCCGGCCGGGCCACGTCCTCACCGACGACGGCCTGCCCGAGGGCGGAGTATCCCTGGTCGAGGTGCCCGCGCTGGCGATTTCCTCCACGGACTGCCGCGCACGGGTCGCCGAGGGGGATCCTGTCTGGTACTTGGTGCCGGACGGTGTGGTGCGCTACATCGACAAGCGTGAGCTGTACCGGGGAGCCTGAGCTTCCGGAGAGAGGGGCCCCGCGGTGAACGACCGACAGGATCCGTACGACCCGTACGCCGGCAACGAGCAGCAGCTCATCGGCTACGACGCGTACGGGCGGCCGGTGTACGGCCAGGTGCCCGCGCAGTCCGCCCCGCAGTACGAGCAGCCGTACGAGCAGGCCTACGACCCGCAGCAGGGTTACGGCTACCAGCAGCCGCAGCAGTACTACGCGCCGCAGCCGGCCGACCGGGAGTACGGGCAGCAGGCGTACGCCCAGCCGCCCTCCTACGGGTACGACACGCAGCAGACCCAGCAGTGGATCCCGCAGCAGACCGCCCCGGAGCCCCAGCAGGACCGGCAGCCCGAGCGGCAGCAGGACCGGCCGGCCGCGGCGCAGGTCCCCGAGCCGCGCAAGGCACCCGACTACCGCACCGAGCAGTTCTCCTTCATCGAAGAGCCGGACGAGGACTCCGAGGACGTCATCGACTGGCTCAAGTTCACCGAGAGCCGGACGGAACGCCGCGAGGAGGCCCGCCGCCGCGGCCGCAACCGCGTGGTGGCGCTGATCGTCGTCCTCGCCCTGTTCGTCGTCGGCGGCCTCGGCTACCTCTGGTACGCGGGCAAGCTGCCGTTCCTCGACGGCCCGGGGGACACGAAGACGGGAGCCACCGCCGACGCCGGGGCCCAGAAGCGGGACATGATCGTCGTCCACGTGCACAACACCAAGAAGGGCGGCACCTCCTCGGCGCTGCTCGTCGACAACGTCACCGCGAAGCAGGGCGCCACCGTCCTGCTGCCCAACACCCTCGGCGTCCCCGGCCCGGACGGCACCACCACCGGCCTCGGCAAGGCGGTCGAGGAGGGCGGCCTCGGCACCCGCGAGTCCCTCGACTCGGTGCTCGGCACCCGCATCGGCGGCACCTGGCGCCTGGACACCCCCTTCCTGGAGAACCTGGTCGAGCTGGTCGGCGGCATCGAGGTCGACACCGACACCGCCGTCCCGGCCGACGACGCCGCCAAGGCCCCGGCCGTGGCCCAGGGCCAGAAGCAGAGCCTGAGCGGCGCGATGGCCGTCGCCTACGCCACGTACAAGGCCCAGGGCGAACCGGAGGCCAAGCAGCTGGACCGCATGGGCAAGGTGCTCTACGCCGTCCTGCGCAAGGTGCCGAGCGATCCGAAGGCGGCAGCCGTGACGGTCGAGAGCATGGGCCAGATCCTCGACCCGGCCCTGAACGCGCAGACCCTCGGCGCCCTGCTGTCGCGCCTGGGCGCACACGCCAAGGTGGGCGCGTACCGCACCGACGTCCTCGCGGTGAAGCCGGACGGGACGCTGACGGACGAGGCCACCAAGAACGTCGTCAAGGAGGTCCTCGGCGGCTCGGTCGCCGCCGCGCAGCCCGGCGCCACCCCCCGCGTGGGCCTCAAGGACGCCACCGGCGACGAGAAGACGCAGATCGCGGCCAAGGCGGCCCTGTTGAACGGCGGCTACACCTTCGTGGAGGGCGGCAAGGCCGACAAGACCGCCGCCACCTCGCAGATCACGTACCAGGACGACGCGCAGCGGGACCGGGCGATCGAGGTCGCCAAGACGCTGGGGCTGCCGGAGACGGTCGTGAAGAAGGGCGAGAACGCGGTGAACGCCGATGTCGTGGTGACCCTGGGCAAGGACTACAAGCCGTCCTGACCCGGTGGCGGAGGGCGCCCGGGCGCGCCGTCGCCCGCGCGGAACGTTCCGCGCGGGCGGTGTCGGCGGTACATGAGACCCTTGTAAGGATCTGCCCGCCAACCCGAAAGCATGGCCAGTGACCGCCACGGACCGCTCCATCGAGCTCATCACCACCGCTGCCCAGGCAGCGGCCGACCGGCTCGCCCACGACATCATCGCGTACGACGTCAGCGACGTGCTGTCGATCACCGACGCCTTCCTGCTCGCCTCGGCGCCCAACGACCGCCAGGTCAAGTCGATCGTGGACGAGATCGAGGAGCGCCTGCTCAAGGAGCTCGGCGCCAAGCCGGTGCGCCGCGAGGGCGACCGCGACGCCCGCTGGATCCTGCTCGACTACGTCGACATCGTCGTCCACGTCCAGCACAGCGAGGAGCGGGTCTTCTACGCGCTGGAGCGCCTGTGGAAGGACTGCCCCGAGATCGAGCTGCCCGAGGACGCCAAGCTCACCATCGGCAAGGCCGAGGAGCACGCCAAGCTGCGCGAGGCGGCGGGCGACGACGACCTGGACGGTGATCTGTTCTGAGCACGACCACCTCGGGCAAGCCGGGCAGGAAGATCGTCCTCTGGCGGCACGGCCAGACCTCGTGGAACCTGGAGCGCCGGTTCCAGGGCTCCACGGACATCGAGCTGACCGATGCCGGTGTGGCGCAGGCGCGCCGCTCGGCGCGGCTGCTCGCCTCGCTGAAGCCGGACGCCATCGTGGCCTCCGACCTCCGCCGCGCCTCCGCCACGGCCGCCGAGCTGGCCGCCGTCACGGGGCTGCCGGTGGCGCACGACGAGGCGCTGCGCGAGACCTACGCCGGCGAGTGGCAGGGCCTCACGCACGACGAGATCCTCGCGAAGTACGGCGAGCAGTACACGGCGTGGAAGCGTGGCGAGCCGGTCCGCCGTGGCGGCGGCGAGCTGGAGACCGAGGTCGCCGACCGCGCCGCGCCGGTGGTGCTGGAGCACGCCGACCGGCTGCCGGAGGGCGGCACGCTCGTCGTGGTCAGCCACGGCGGCACCATCCGTACGACCATCGGCCGTCTGCTGGGCCTGGAGGCGTACTACTGGGAGGCCCTGGGCGGCCTCTCCAACTGCTGCTGGTCCGTCCTCGGCGAGGGCGCGCGCGGCTGGCGTCTGCTGGAGCACAACGCCGGCACGCTGCCGGAACCGGTGCTCGGCGACGACGACTGAGCGGCTCCCTGCCGCTTCCCGCCGGGGCTCCGACCCGGATTTCACTTTCCGGCTGGTCACAGGCTAGAGTTCTTCTTGTTCGCAGCGAAGAACACCGGAGACGGGGGGAAGCGCAGCGGAGAGCGGGGCTATAGCTCAGTTGGTAGAGCGCCTGCATGGCATGCAGGAGGTCAGGAGTTCAATTCTCCTTAGCTCCACAATCAGGATCCCGTCCCCAACAGGGGGCGGGATCCTTGCTTTTATCCCCTTTGCGATTGCTGACCTGGCCCGCACCGCCGTGGCAGAATCGGACGGCCGGAGGGGGAGTCGACGGCCCGACGTGGGAGGGAGTCGCTGACGGATGGGTGCACACCGGCGCCGGTGCGACTGGTGCAACAACGGCACGCCGATCGTGCGGGACATGGACCCGGTCAACCCCGACTACCAGTACTGGTGCGAGGAATGCGCGCGGGCGCTGATCATAAAAGGCGACCCGATCGAGACGTACCGCGAGCTGGAGGGGGAGCCGATCTACGGCCGGCTGCTCGACGAGCACTGCACGCTCAAGCGGTTCTATCAGTTCGCGAGAGCCTGAAAGCGTGACGAGATAGGCCAAATCGGACATGGCTCGGGGCTGGCGGAAACCGATTTTTGGACGAGGGCCATGACCGTGTAATGTTTGGGACGTCGCCAAGGGAAACCGGCAAGGGGAACCGAAGCGGCAAGCAAGGCAAGGGGCTATAGCTCAGTTGGTAGAGCGCCTGCATGGCATGCAGGAGGTCAGGAGTTCAATTCTCCTTAGCTCCACAGTGAAGAAGCGGGGGCCCCCGCTCGGGTGGGCCCCGGGTGGTTTTTGTGGGCCCCCCGAACGGGCCGGCGGGCGC
>NZ_JBICYR010000029.1:0-25683 GCF_043201175.1 Streptomyces sp. NPDC048337 | reverse complement strand
CCCTCCGGGAGTTGGTTTATTGTTTGTGTGGCGGCGCGCCTTTTTGTTTTGTGGTTGGTCGTTATTAAACTCCCATTACCCCACCCAGACACCCCGCGCCCCCCCGGGCGGGGGCCCCCCGCTTCTCGTTGTGCTCGACCCTCGGAACGGCCGAGCGTCCGCGGGGGCCGCTGCGGTACCCTGACGCCATGCGTGCCGTACGCCTTCTGCTTACCGAGCCGCGCTGAACAGTGCCGACCCTCAGAGACGGTCGGCATCGGCGCGGCGTCCCCTCCTGTGCGAGGGGTTTTTTCGTTTGGGCAGGCAGAGACGGCAGAGACGATCGATGGAGCTTCAGGAATCATGAGCGAGACGAACACCCCGGCCCCCGAGGCGGCCGAGGCGCACCGTTACACGGCTGCCATGGCCGCCGACATCGAGGCACGCTGGCAGGACGTATGGGACGCGCAGGGCACGTACGAGGCCCCGAACCCGACCGGTGACCTGGCCGGGGACGCCGCGGTCGTCGCACGGCCCAAGAAGTTCATCATGGACATGTTCCCGTACCCGTCCGGTGCGGGCCTGCACGTCGGCCACCCGCTGGGCTACATCGCCACCGACGTCTTCGCCCGTCACCAGCGGATGACCGGACACAACGTCCTGCACACCCTGGGCTTCGACGCCTTCGGCCTGCCGGCCGAGCAGTACGCCGTGCAGACCGGCACCCACCCGCGCGTGTCCACCGAGGCGAACATCGAGAACATGAAGGTCCAGCTGCGCCGGCTGGGCCTGGGCCACGACAAGCGCCGCTCGTTCGCGACGATCGACCCGGACTACTACAAGTGGACCCAGTGGATCTTCCTGCAGATCTACAACTCCTGGTACGACGCGGACGCCAAGAAGGCCCGCCCGATCGCCGAGCTGGTCGCCGCCTTCGAGAACGGCACCCGTGAGGTCCCCGGCGGCCGCGCCTGGGCCGGTCTGACCGCGGGCGAGCGGGCCGACGTACTGAACGAGTACCGGCTGGCGTACGCCTCGGACGCGCCCGTGAACTGGTGCCCCGGGCTGGGCACCGTGCTGGCCAACGAGGAGGTGACCGCGGACGGCCGCTCCGAGCGCGGCAACTTCCCGGTCTTCAAGTCGCGGCTGAGCCAGTGGAACATGCGGATCACCGCCTACGCGGACCGGCTGCTGGACGACCTGGACGAGCTGGACTGGCCCGAGGCCATCAAGCTGCAGCAGCGGAACTGGATCGGCCGCAGCGAAGGCGCGCGCGTCGACTTCGCGCTGGGCGACGAGGCCGTCACCGTCTTCACCACCCGCCCCGACACCCTGTTCGGCGCGACCTACATGGTCCTGGCGCCCGAGCACCCGCTGGTCGAGAAGTTCATCCCGGCCGCCTGGCCCGAGGGCACCCACGAGGTGTGGACCGGCGGGCACGCCACCCCGGCCGAGGCCGTCGCGGCGTACCGCGCGTTCTCCGCCGCCAAGTCGGACGTCGAGCGGCAGGCCGACGCCAAGGAGAAGACCGGCGTCTTCACCGGCGAGTACGCGGTCAACCCGGTCAGCGGCGCGAAGGTCCCGGTCTTCATCGCCGACTACGTGCTGATGGGCTACGGCACCGGCGCGATCATGGCGGTCCCGGCGCACGACGCCCGCGACTTCGAGTTCGCGCGCGCCTTCGAGCTGCCGATGCGCTGCGTCGTGCAGCCGTCGGACGAGCGCGGCACCGACCCGTCGACGTGGGACGACGCCTTCGTCTCGTACGACGGCAAGCTGGTCAACTCCTCGAACGAGGCCATCTCGCTGGAAGGCCTGGGCGTCGTCGAGGCCAAGGCCGCGATCACCGACTGGCTGGCCGAGCGCGGCATCGGCGAGGGCACGGTCAACTTCCGCCTGCGCGACTGGCTGTTCAGCCGCCAGCGGTACTGGGGCGAGCCCTTCCCGATCGTCTACGACGAGGACGGCGTCGCGCACCCGCTGCCCGCGTCGATGCTGCCGCTGGAGCTGCCGGAGGTCGAGGACTACTCGCCGCGCACCTTCGAGCCGGACGACGCCACCTCGAAGCCGGAGACCCCGCTGTCCCGCAACGAGGAGTGGGTCAACGTCGAGCTGGACCTGGGCGACGGCCGCGGCGTCCGCTCCTTCCGGCGCGAGACCAACACCATGCCCAACTGGGCCGGTTCCTGCTGGTACGAGCTGCGCTACCTGGACCCGAACAACGCCTCGGCGCTGGTCGACCCGGCCATCGAGCAGTACTGGATGGGGCCGCGCGAGGGCGCGCCGCACGGCGGTGTCGACCTGTACGTGGGCGGCGCGGAGCACGCGGTGCTGCACCTGCTGTACGCGCGCTTCTGGTCCAAGGTGCTGTTCGACCTGGGCCACGTGTCCTCGGCGGAGCCGTTCCACAAGCTGTTCAACCAGGGCATGATCCAGGCGTACGCCTACACCGACGAGCGCGGTGTGTACGTCCCGGCGGCCGAGGTCGAGGAGCGCGACCGCGCGTACTTCTACGACGGCCGGCAGGTCAAGCGCGAGCACGGCAAGATGGGCAAGTCCCTGAAGAACGCCGTGACGCCGGACGAGATCTGCGAGGAGTTCGGCGCGGACACCCTGCGCCTGTACGAGATGGCGATGGGGCCGCTGGACGTCTCGCGCCCGTGGGACACCCGCGCCGTGGTCGGCCAGTACCGGCTGCTGCAGCGCCTGTGGCGCAACATCGTGGACGAGGAGACCGGCGCCGTCACCGTCGTCGACGCAGAGCCGGGCGAGGACACCCTGCGCGCGCTGCACAAGGCGATCGACGGGGCCGGCGCGGACATGGCGGGGCTGCGGTTCAACACCGCCATCGCCAAGATCACCGAGCTGAACAACTTCCTGACCAAGGCGGGCCGCCCGCTGGAGCGCTCCGTCGCCGAGCGGCTGGTCCTGCTGATCGCCCCGCTGGCCCCGCACATCGCGGAGGAGCTGTGGCAGCGCCTGGGCCACCCCGAGTCGGTCGTCCACCAGGACTTCCCGGTCGCGGACCCGGCGTACGTCGTGGACGAGAGCGTGACGTGCGTGGTGCAGGTCAAGGGCAAGGTCAAGGCGCGGCTGGAGGTGGCGCCGTCGATCTCGGAGGCGGAGCTGGAGCAGCTGGCCGTGACCGATGAGGGCGTCGTCGCGGCGCTGGGCGGTGCGGAGATCCGCAAGGTGATCGTGCGTGCGCCGAAGCTGGTGAACATCGTCATCTGAGGTCGCCTGAGGTCGTCTGAGGTCGTCTGAGGTCATCCCCCATGGGGGAAGTCCCGTACGGGCAGGTTGGGGGTTCGATTGGAACCCCTGACCTGCCCGTGGCGTTTACGGTGGAGAGGACGGAGAAAGAGCTGCGGGGACTGGGGAAGGGGCACTCATGGAGGCCGCGTTGATCATCTTCGCGCTGATGGTGTTTGTCGCCATGGTGAGCCTGGGTGTGTTCGTGACCGTCAAGGCGGTGAAGGCGGCCAAGCGCGGAGTGGACCGGACGATCACGCAGGCCCGGCGGACGGTGGAGGACACCACGCTGAGGGCGAAGAGCCTCGGACAGGTCGGGGTCACGGCGGCGCTGGCGCAGCTGCGGCTGGACCTGCGGACGTCGATGCGGGCCACGCAGCAGGCGCTGTACGAGGGCGTCCGGGTGGATGCTTCGCTGCAGGAGTCCATCGCGCTGTTCGAGCGGCTGAGCGCCCACGGGCGCGAGCTGGACGAGGAGCTGAAGCGGCTGGAGCAGGAACCGGACCGCAAGCGGATCGCCGACAGCCTGCCCGACCTGCGCGAGCGCACCGCCAAGATCACGCAGTCGGCGGACTCGCTGCGCTGGGCAGCGCGCGACCGCGCCCGCCGCTTCGCGTCCGACGACCTGTCCGAGCTGTCGGCCCAGATCGAGGTCGAGTCGACCGCCCTGCGGGACTGGTCCCGCCCGTCGGTGGACGACCTGACGGCGCCTGCGGCGGCGCCGGCGTGGGACGCGGGACCGCAGCCGGCCGCTTTGAACCAGGCGACTCCGGCGACCCCGTACCCGTGGCAGAAGACGCCCCGTCCGGAGAGCACCACGTAGTTCCGGCGGCGCCGACACGTTCGGCCTCGCCGGCGTTCGGGGCGCGGGGGTCCGGGGGCGGAGCCGCCGCAAGCCCCGTCAGGGGGCCCCGGCTGCCGGAGCACCCCCACTGGCGGTAACCTCCGCCTCATGTCCCGCCATGTCGCCATCGTCACCGATTCCACGGCCTACCTGCCCCAACCGGCCATGGCGCGGCACGGAATCACCTCCGTCCCGCTCACCGTCGTACTCGGCGGCGAGGCACTGGAGGAGGGCACCGAGATCTCGGCGCGCAGCCTGGCCCTGGCCCTGCAGAAGCGCCGGTCGGTCACCACCTCGCGCCCCAGCCCGGAGGAGTTCGTACGGGCCTACCAGGCGGCCGTGGACGCCGGTGCGACCGGCATCGTGAGCCTGCACCTGTCCGCGGAGTTCTCCGGGACCTACGACGCCGCCGTGGTCGCCGCCAGGACCGCACCCGTGCCGGTCCGCGTCGTGGACACCGGCATGGTCGCGATGGCCCTCGGCTTCTGTGCGCTCGCCGCCGCCGAGGTGGCCGAGGCGGGCGGCTGCGTCGACGAGGCCGTGGCCGCCGCCGAGAAGCGGGCGGCCGACATGTCCGCGTACTTCTACGTCGACACCCTCGACTACCTGCGCCGTGGCGGCCGGATCGGCGCCGCCCAGGCCCTGCTCGGCTCCGCCCTGGCCGTGAAGCCGCTGCTCACGCTGGAGGGCGGGCGGATCGAGATGCTGGAGAAGGTGCGTACGGCCTCCAAGGCCATCGCCCGCCTGGAGGAGCTGGCCGTGGAACGCGCCGGGTCGGGCAGCGTCGACGTGGCGGTGCACCACCTCGCGGCCCCGGAGCGGGCCGACAAGCTCGCCCAGCGGTTGCGGGAGCGCATCCCCGGGCTGGTCGAGCTGCACGTCAGCGAGGTGGGCGCGGTGATCGGCGCGCACACCGGGCCGGGGCTGCTGGCGGCGGTCGTCTCGCCCCGCTGATCACCGGAACGGGTGGCCCGGTTGTCCACAACGGACTTGTCGTCCACCGGAATTGAGGGCTCCGAACGGCGGTCGGGAGGGGCCCCTACCGTCGTGGCATGACTCTTCGAACGCGTATCGCGCATCCGTCGGGCGCCACCAGCGGCCCGGGCCGTCCCCGACTTTCCGACAGCCGTCTCAGGCACCGCCGTGAGCGCCGCCGTCCCCATCCGGAGCCGGCCGCTGTGCGGCGCCGGGCCGAGGCCCTGCTGGGTGGCAGCGGTCCGCCCGGGACACCGCCGCCGCTGCGTGCGGTCCCGGTCGAGGTGACGTCCGGGGCCCCGCCCACGGAGGCGGCCGAGCCGTCCTCGGGGCTGTCCTCCGGGGCGGCGCGGAGGCTGGCGGTACGGGAACGGCTGCCGGTGTGGCTCCAGGCCCGCTGCGCGGTGGAGCCGCGCACGGTGGCCGCCGTGGGGGTGGTACTCGTCGCGGCGGTCGGGTTCGCGGCACAGCAGTACTGGACGGCCCGACCGCAGCCGGTGGCCCCGCCCGCGGTGCTCGCCCCCGGTGGGGTGTCCGTGACGGCACCGGCGTTCGCGGGGACGGGGGCCCCGCCAGGGACCGCCGGGACCGGCGGGCGGATCGTCGTCGACGTGAGCGGCAAGGTCCGGGACCCGGGCGTGCGGCGGCTGCCCGCCGGCTCGCGGGTCGAGGACGCGCTGGCCGCCGCCGGGGGAGTGCGGCCGGGCACGGACACCTCCGGGCTGAACCGGGCCCGGGTGCTGGTGGACGGCGAACAGGTGCTGGTGGGCGCCCCCGCGCAGCCCCCGCCGGGCGGGGCGGGGCCGAGCCCCGGCCCCGTCAGCCTCGGCACGGCCACGGTCGAGCAGCTGGACGGCCTGCCCGGGGTGGGACCGGTGCTGGCGCAGCACATCGTGGACTTCCGCACCGCGCGCGGGGGCTTCCGTTCCGTGGAGGAGCTCCGGCAGGTCAACGGCATCGGCGAGCGGCGCTTCGCCGACCTGCGCGCGCTGGTGCGGCCGTGAACCGCCCCGAGGGCCGGGGGCCGGTGGATCTGCGCCTGGTGGCGCCGGCCCTCGCGGCCTGGGCGGCGGCCGCCCTCGCCCTGGACGCACCGGCGGGCTGGAGCGCCGCCGGGGCGGGCCTGGGTGTGGTCGTGGCCGGGCTGCTGATGGCGGCCGGGGGCGGGCGTCCGGGGCCGCTGTGGAAGATCGCCCCGGCGGCCGCCGCGGCCCTGCTGTGCGCGGCCGCCGGGGCCGGGGTGGCCGGGCTCCAGCGGGCCGAGGCGCGGGCCGGACCCGTCGCCGGGCTGGCCCGGGACCATGCCCGCGTCCACGCGGAGCTCACCGTCGGCTCCGACCCGCGGGTGCCGGTCCCCCGCGGCGGCAGCGGGCCGCCGCTGGTGGTGCTGGACGCGGTGGTGACCCGGGTGACCGGGCCCGACGGGGCGCGGACCCGCGTCGAGACCCCGGTACGAGTGCTCGCCGCGCACCCCGGATGGGCCCGGCTGCAGCCCTCCACCCGGGTCGCCGTGGACGCCCGGCTGGCCCCGGCGCGGAGCGGGGAGCGGGCCGGGGTGCTGCTGCGCCCGGCCGGTGACACCCCGCCCGAGGTGACCGGCGGCCCGGATCCCGCGCAGCGGTTCGCCGGACGGTTGCGGGCCGGGCTGCGCGAGGCCACCGAGGGGCTCGCGCCGGACGCCGGGGCCCTGCTGCCGGGGCTGGTCGTCGGGGACACCTCCAGGGTGCCGCCGGACCTGCACGAGGCCTTCCGGGCCACCGATCTGCTGCACCTGCTGGCCGTCTCCGGATCCAACCTGACCGTGGTGCTGTTCCTGCTCATCGGGCCCCCGGCCCGCGCACAGCAGGCCGAGCGGGGCGGGCTGGCACCGCGGCTCGGGCTCTCGCTGCGGGCGACCGCCGTGTGCGGGGCGGCCCTGACGTCGGCCTTCGTGGTGGTGTGCCGGCCGGAGCCCAGCGTGCTGCGGGCCGCGGCCTGCGGCGCCGTCACCCTGCTGGCCATCGCCACCGGGCGGCGCAGATCCCTGATCCCGGCCCTGGGCGCCGCCGTGCTGCTCCTCGTCCTCTACGACCCGTGGCTGGCCCGCAGTCACGGCTTCCTGCTCTCGGTCCTGGCCACCGGGGCCCTGCTCACCCTCGCGCCCCGGTGGAGCGAAGCCCTGCGGCGGCGCGGCATGCGGCCCCGGCTCGCCGAGGCCCTGGGGGCGGCCGCGGCCGCCCAGGCGGTGTGCGCGCCCGTGGTGGCCGTGCTCGCCGCCCGGGTCAGCCTGGTGGCGGTGCCGTGCAACCTGCTGGCCGAGCTGGCGGCGGGTCCGGCGACCGTGCTCGGCTTCGCGACGCTCGCGGCCGCCCCGGTGTGGATGCCGGCCGCGCGGGTGCTCGCCTGGTGCGCCGGGGTGCCGGCCGGGTGGATCGCCGCCGTGGCACGGGCCGGGGCGCGGCTGCCGGGAGCGGAACTGTCCTGGCCGGGCGGGCTCACCGGCGGGCTGCTGCTGGCCGCCGCCACCGCGGCCCTTGTCGGCCTCGGCGCCCGGTTCGGCCGGCGGCGGTGGGTCTGCGCAGCCCTCGCGGTACTGCTGCTCCTCGTCGTCCTGCGGCCGCCACAGCTCACCCGTACGCTCACCGGCTGGCCCCCGCCCGACTGGAGCTACGTGCAGTGCGCCGTGGGCCAGGGGGGACGCCGCCGTACTCTCCGTCGGCCCGGGCGAGGCCCTCGTGGTGGACACCGGTCCCGACCCAGGCCCGGTGGACTCCTGCTTGAGATCCCTGGGGGTGCGCCGGGTGCCGATGCTTCTGCTGACGCACTTTCACGCCGACCACGTGGGCGGTCTGTCAGGGGTGCTGCGGGGCCGGTCCGTGGGTGTGATTCAGGCCACCGCGCTGGAAGAGCCGCAGGGGCAGGCGGAGTTCGTCCGCCGGACCGCGGCGGCCGCCGGCGTACCCGTCGTGCGGGCGGCCGCGGGGGAGCGGAGGCGAGCCGGTCCGCTGGAGTGGGAGGTGCTCTGGCCGCGCCGGGACGCACCGCCGCCGGAAGGGCCCAACGACGCCAGCGTGGCTCTGCTGGTGCGCGGCGCGGGCGTGACGCTGCTGCTGCTCGGCGACCTCGAACCGCCAGCGCAGCAAGCCCTGTTGAGGGACCATCCGGAACTGGGTCCGGTGGACGTCCTCAAGGTCGCGCACCACGGCTCCGCACACCAGGACCCCGTGCTGCTCGCCCGGATCCGGCCCCGGCTCGCGCTCGTCCCGGTCGGCGCGGGCAACCGCTACGGGCACCCCGCACCCGGTACGCTCACCCGGCTGCGGGCGTTGGGGGCGACCGTGCTGCGCACCGACACCGACGGCTCGATCGCGGTCACCGGAAGCGGCCCGGGGATGCGGGCGGTTCCGGCCAACCGGCGGCGGAGCAGGCGCGGGCATACCGGGCGCGACCGCTCTGTTTGCCCCCGACCCGACAGCATGATCGAATGCGTCTTCGCCAGAACGGTCCAAGTCCACACAGCACGGGGGTGCATCAGCCATGTTCGGTCGCCGACGGGGGATGGAGACGGCCGGAAGTCCCAGCCCACAGACATCCGCGACACTGACACTGCCGCCGACGGCACGGCTGCTCAGCTGCCGTGTCCTCGACACCGTCCACCAGCCGATCCGCCAGGCCGCGTTCGAGGTGACCGACCCGATCGGCCGCCGGATCGTCAGCGGCGAGACCGACCCGTACGGCGGGTTCACGGCGGCCGTGCCGGAGGGGGAGTACCGGCTCTCGGTCACCGCGGAGGGGTACGCGCCCTTCCACGGGGCGACGCTCGTGGGGGACCCGGCGCAGCCCGGCACCGGGGAGATCATCCTGGACGCGGTGGAACCGCCGCGGCTGCCGCAGCCCGGTCACTGGGAGCTCGACCCGACGCACTCGTCCATCGGTTTCACGGCCCGGCACATCGGGTTCGCCCGGATCCGCGGCCGCTTCAACACCTTCGCGGGCGCGGTGCGGATAGCCGACCGCATGGAGGACTCCTCCATGCATGTGATCATCGACGCGGCGAGCATCGACACCGGGGTGCGCAGGCGCGACGACCATCTGAGGTCGGCGGACTTCCTGGACGCGGTCCGGCACCCGACGGTGGAGTTCTACAGCGAACGCTTCATCCACCGCAGCGGCAGCCGCTGGGCCGTCGCCGGCGCCCTGACCCTCCACGGGGTCAGCCGCTCGGTCACCCTGGACACCCGGTACCTGGGGCTCGGCACGGGCCTGGAGGGCGAGCCGCGGGCCGCCTGCCGGGCCACCGCCGAACTGCAGCGCGAGGACTTCACCCTGAACTGGCAGTCGATGCTGGCCCACGGGATCGCGGCGGTCGGTTCGAGCGTGGCAGTGACGCTGGACGTCCAGATCGTCCACAAGGCCTGAGGCTAGGGAGCCTCCAGCCACCCCTCGTACTCGGCGGCGAGGGCGTCCAGGGCGGTGGTGTCGAGCCGTTCCCGCGGGTCCTCGACGACCACCAGCCACTGGGCGTCCTCGGCGTCGTCCTCGCCGGCGAGGGCGTCGCGGACCAACTGCGGCTCCTCGGGGAGGCCGAAGCGGTCGACGACCTCCTGGGCCACCTCCTCGGCGGCGTCGCGGTCGGGCAGGACGAGTACATGTCGCACGTTCACGCGACCATTCTCGATCATCCGGTGAGGGGGGCCGCGGCGCGGGGGGTTGTCAGTGCGGCGTGGGATGCTGGATCCGATGGCCACCAGGAAGAACTCAACCGACGATCCGCTCGCCCCGCTCACCCTCGCGGTGGGGCAGGAGGACCTGCTGCTCGACCGTGCCGTGCGGGAGGTGGTGGCGGCCGCCCGCGCCGCCGACCCCGACACGGACGTCCGCGACCTCGCCTCCGAGCAGCTCCAGCCCGGCACGCTGGCGGAGCTCACGAGCCCCTCGCTCTTCTCCGAGCGCAAGGTCCTGATCGTGCGCAATGCCCAGGACCTGTCCGCGGACACGGTCAAGGAGGTGAAGGCGTACCTCGACGCGCCCTACGAGGAGATCATCCTCGTCCTCCTCCACGCGGGCGGGGCCAAGGGCAAGGGCCTGCTGGACGCGGCGCGGAAGGCGGGCGCCCGGGAGGTCGCCTGCCCGAAGATGACGAAGCCGGCGGACCGGCTGGCCTTCGTGCGGGGAGAGTTCCGCACGCTGGGCCGGTCGGCGACCCCGGAGGCGTGCCAGACCCTCGTCGACGCGATCGGCAGCGACCTGCGGGAGCTGGCGAGCGCGGCGGCGCAGCTGTGCGCGGACGTCGAGGGCACGATCGACGAGGCCGTGGTCGGCCGCTACTACACGGGGCGGGCGGAGGCCTCCAGCTTCACGGTCGCCGACCGGGCGGTCGAGGGGCGGGCGGCGGAGGCTCTGGAGGCCCTGCGCTGGTCGCTGTCCACCGGGGTGGCGCCGGTCCTGATCACCAGCGCGCTGGCCCAGGCCGTGCGCGCGATCGGCAAGCTGGCCTCCGCCCCGCGCGGTGCCCGCCCGGGCGACCTTGCCCGGGACCTGGGGATGCCGCCGTGGAAGATCGACCGGGTCCGCCAGCAGATGCGGGGCTGGTCGGCGGACGGCGTCGCGGACGCCCTGCGCGCCGTGGCCGCCGCCGACGCGGGAGTGAAGGGCGGCGGTGACGACCCCGAGTACGCCCTGGAGAAGGCGGTCGTGGCCGTGGCCCGCGCCGCCCGCCCCCAGCGCCGCTAGCCTCCGCGGTCCGAGCAGCACGAAGGCCCCGTCCGCCACCCTGGGGAAGGGTGGCGGCCGGGGCCTTCGGTCACTGCTCTGGTTGCACCGCACCCGCGTGGCGAACGCGGCCGAATGCGGTGCGGGGTGCCGGTCAGGAGCGGGAGAGAGGGCCCGCTGGATCCCTATCCGGCGATCACATCAGGGAGCTCAGCCCTGCAGGGAGGCAACCTTGGAGGCCAGCGCCGACTTCTTGTTGGCGGCGGCGTTCTTGTGGATGACACCCTTCGAGACAGCCTTGTCGAGCGCACGCGCGGCGGCGCGGGAAGCCACGGTGGCCTTCTCGACGTCACCGGCGAGGACGGCCTCGCGGGCCTTGCGGATCGCGGTCTTGAGAGCAGACTTGACGGCCTTGTTGCGCAGGCGCGCCTTCTCGTTCGTCTTGTTCCGCTTGATCTGGGACTTGATGTTCGCCACGAAAGAGCCTTTTCAGGTTCAGAGTTTTGTTTCGGATCGTGCCTCGACAGCTGAGAGGGCATACGAGACACAGCTGCCCAGGCTACCAGGCACGCTCCCGGCGGCCCAAACCGAGCGCACTGCCCCGTCCATGGGACCATGGGAGCCTGCGTACAGATCCGACATCGCGCCGACGAAGGCGACGAGATCCGAACTTTCGCTCCGAGCTTCGTTCCGACTGCGACCCGAGAATCAGGACACTGCGTGCCCGCGATCCCCAGCCACGTGCCCGAGCCGAGCCGTACCGACCCGGCGCTGATCCGCAATTTCTGCATCATCGCGCACATCGACCACGGCAAGTCGACCCTTGCCGACCGGATGCTCCAGCTCACCGGTGTGGTCGACCAGCGGCAGATGCGCGCCCAGTACCTCGACCGCATGGACATCGAGCGTGAGCGAGGCATCACGATCAAGTCCCAGGCGGTCCGGTTGCCCTGGGCTCCCACCACGGGCGAGGGTCAGGGCAGCACTCACATCCTCAACATGATCGACACCCCCGGGCACGTCGACTTCACCTACGAGGTATCGCGCTCCCTCGCCGCGTGCGAGGGCACGATCCTCCTGGTGGACGCCGCCCAGGGCATCGAGGCGCAGACCCTCGCCAACCTGTACCTGGCGATGGAGAACGACCTCGCGATCGTCCCGGTCCTGAACAAGATCGACCTGCCGGCCGCCCAGCCGGAGAAGTTCGCCGAGGAGCTCGCGAACCTGGTCGGCTGCGACCCCGACGACGTGCTGCGCGTCTCCGCGAAGACCGGCATGGGCGTCGACGCCCTGCTGGACAAGGTCGTCGCCACCGTCCCGGCCCCGGTCGGCGTCAAGGACGCCCCGGCCCGCGCCATGATCTTCGACTCGGTCTACGACTCGTACCGCGGTGTGGTCACCTACGTCCGTGTGGTCGACGGCCAGCTCAACAAGCGCGAGCGCATCAGGATGATGTCCACCGGCGCCACCCACGAGCTGCTGGAGATCGGTGTCTCCTCGCCCGAGATGACCCCGGCCGACGGCATCGGCGTCGGCGAGGTGGGCTACATCATCACCGGCGTGAAGGACGTCCGTCAGTCCAAGGTCGGTGACACGATCACCAGCCTGAACAACGGCGCGACCGAGGCCCTCGGCGGCTACAAGGACCCGAAGCCGATGGTCTTCTCGGGCCTGTACCCGCTCGACGGCTCGGACTACCCGGACCTGCGCGAGGCCCTGGACAAGCTGCAGCTCAACGACGCCGCGCTCGTCTACGAGCCGGAGACCTCCGCCGCGCTCGGCTTCGGCTTCCGCGTCGGCTTCCTCGGCCTGCTCCACCTGGACGTGGTCCGCGAGCGCCTGGAGCGCGAGTTCGGCCTCGACCTGATCGCCACCGCTCCCAACGTGGTCTACCGGGTGGTCATGGAGGACGGCAAGGAAGTCACCGTCACCAACCCGAGCGAGTTCCCCGAGGGCAAGATCTCGGACGTGTTCGAGCCGGTCGTACGGGCCACCGTGCTCGCGCCCACCGAGTTCATCGGCGCGATCATGGAGCTGTGCCAGCAGCGCCGCGGCACGCTCCTCGGCATGGACTACCTCTCCGAGGACCGCGTCGAGATCCGCTACACCCTCCCCCTCGCTGAGATCGTCTTCGACTTCTTCGACCAGCTGAAGTCCAAGACGCGCGGCTACGCCTCCCTCGACTACGAGCCCACCGGCGAGCAGTCCTCCAGCCTGGTCAAGGTCGACATCCTGCTGCACGGCGACAAGGTCGACGCCTTCTCCGCCGTCTGCCACAAGGACGCCGCCTACGCCTACGGCGTGCGCCTGGTCGCCAAGCTGCGCGAGCTCATCCCGCGGCAGGCCTTCGAGGTGCCGGTCCAGGCCGCGATCGGCTCCCGCGTCATCGCCCGCGAGACCATCCGCGCCATCCGCAAGGACGTCCTCGCCAAGTGCTACGGCGGTGACATCTCCCGTAAGCGGAAGCTGCTGGAGAAGCAGAAGGAAGGCAAGAAGCGCATGAAGATGGTCGGCTCCGTGGAGGTCCCGCAGGAGGCCTTCATCGCCGTCCTCTCCAGCGACGAGTCCGGCGGCAAGAAGAAGTAGCCGCTCCACTCGTAGACGAAATCAGGCCCCCGCGCGGACGCGCGGGGGCCTCTTTCGTTATGAATCGGCCGCTCGCGGGCTCTTACGTACCAGGCGGAGGGCACCTACTCTGATCACGGTTCGATGGTTACTCGCCAGTTACAAGACCCTGAATGACAGCCCCTGCCGCTGGTCCGGAGGACGTCCGTGAGCGACACACAGACCTTGATCGAGAACCGCCCGCCCACCGTGGCGGCCCTCTTCCTTGAGCGCGTCGCCGCCACGCCGCATGCGGAGGCGTACCGGTTCCCCGTCCCGGCGGCCGGCGGTCAGGGCCCCGACGACTGGAAGTCGCTGAGCTGGGGCCAGGCGGCCGAGCGGGTCTTCGCCATCGCCGCCGGTCTGATCGACCTCGGCCTCGGCCCGGAGGAGCGGGTCGCGCTCGCCTCCAACACCCGCGTCGAGTGGATCCTCGCCGACCTCGGCGTCATGTGCGCCGGCGGCGCGGTCACCACCATCTACCCGAGCACGAACGCGGAGGAATCGGCGTTCATCCTCGCCGACTCCGAGAGCCGGGTGCTCATCGCCGAGGACGGCAAGCAGCTGGCGAAGGCGCGCGAGCGCCGCGCCGACCTGCCGCACCTCGCCCACGTGGTGGTCGTGGAGGCGGCCGACGCGATCGCCGAGGACGGCGACCCCGAGGGCTGGGTGCTCTCCCTCGCCGACCTGGAGAAGCGCGGCGCGGAGTACCTCGCCAAGCACCCCGAGGCCGTCAAGGAGCGGATCGCGGCCATCACCGCCGACCAGCTCGCCACCCTCATCTACACCTCGGGCACCACCGGCCGCCCCAAGGGCGTCCGGCTGCCGCACGACAACTGGTCGTACATGGCCAAGGCCACCGTCGCCACCGGCCTGATCACCAAGGACGACGTCCAGTACCTGTGGCTGCCGCTGGCCCACGTCTTCGGCAAGGTGCTGACCTCCGGGCAGATCGAGGTCGGGCACGTGACCGCCGTCGACGGCCGCATCGACAAGATCATCGAAAACCTGCCGGTCGTGCAGCCCACGTACATGGCGGCCGTCCCGCGCATCTTCGAGAAGGTCTACAACGGCGTGGCCGCCAAGGCGCGGGCCGGCGGCGGGGCCAAGTACAAGATCTTCCAGTGGTCGGTGGGCGTGGCCCGCGAGTACGCCAAGGTCACCCAGGACAACTTCCGCCGCACCGGCCAGGCCACCGCCCCCTTCGGCCTCGCCACCAAGCACAAGATCGCCGACGCGCTCGTCTACTCCAAGCTGCGCGAGGCTTTCGGCGGCAACCTGCGCGCCGCCGTCTCCGGCGCCTCCGCCCTGGCCCCCGAGATCGGCTACTTCTTCTCCGGCGCGGGCATCCACATCCTGGAGGGCTACGGTCTGACCGAGTCCAGCGCCGCCTCCTTCGTCAACCCGGGCGAGGCCTACCGCACCGGCACGGTCGGCAAGCCGCTCCCCGGCACCGAGGTCCGCATCGCCGACGACGGCGAGGTCCTGCTGCGCGGCCCCGGCATCATGCAGGGCTACCACGGGCAGCCGGAGAAGACCGCCGAGGTCCTGGAGTCCGACGGCTGGCTGCACACCGGTGACATCGGCGAGCTGTCGGCCGACGGCTACCTGCGGATCACCGACCGCAAGAAGGACCTGATCAAGACCTCGGGCGGCAAGTACGTCGCCCCGGCCGAGATCGAGGGCCAGTTCAAGGCGATCTGCCCGTACGTGTCGACCATCGTCGTGCACGGGGCCGACCGGAACTTCTGCTCGGCCCTGATCGCGCTCGACGAGCCGTCGATCATGGGCTGGGCGGCCGAGAACGGCCTGGAGGGCAAGACGTACGGACAGGTCCTCGCGGCGCCGGAGACCAACCGCCTGATCGAGACGTACGTACAGACCCTGAACGAGGGGCTCCAGCGCTGGCAGACGGTGAAGAAGTTCCGGATCCTGCCGCGCGACCTCGACGTGGAGCACGGTGACCTCACCCCCAGCCTCAAGCTGAAGCGCCCGGTCGTCGAGCGCGAGTTCAAGCACCTCATCGAGGAGATGTACGAGGGCTCCCGGGAGGCGTAGCCCCCGGCCCGGCCCGGGGCGTAAACGACCATGGGGCAGTGCGGGACAATGGCGGTATGCCTTCCGCACTGCCCGATGGGGAACCCATGCCCGAGGACGGGTCGCTGCCGTCGCACGCCCTGGTGGGGGCGGGGGACCGGCCGCTCGGGTTCTACCTGCACGTCCCGTACTGCGCCACGCGCTGCGGGTACTGCGACTTCAACACCTACACGGCCACCGAGCTGCGGGGTACCGGCGGTGTGCTCGCCTCCCGGGAGAACTACGCCGACACCCTGATCGACGAGGTCAGGCTGGCGCGGAAGGTGCTCGGGGACGACCCGCGGGAGGTCAGGACCGTGTTCGTCGGCGGCGGCACGCCCACGCTGCTGCCCGCCGGGGACCTCGTACGGATGCTCGCGGCGATCCGGGACGAGTTCGGGCTGGCCGAAGACGCCGAGGTGACCACCGAGGCCAACCCGGAGTCCGTGGATCCGCGGTACCTGGCCGAGCTGCGGGCCGGCGGCTTCAACCGGATCTCCTTCGGCATGCAGAGCGCCCGGCAGCACGTCCTGAAGGTGCTGGACCGCACGCACACCCCCGGACGGCCCGAGGCGTGCGTCGCGGAGGCCCGGGCGGCGGGCTTCGAGCACGTGAACCTCGACCTGATCTACGGCACGCCCGGGGAGTCCGACGAGGACTGGCGGGCCTCGCTGGACGCCGCGCTCGGCGCCGGCCCCGACCACATCAGCGCCTACGCGCTGATCGTGGAGGAGGGCACCCAGCTCGCCCGCCGGATCCGCCGCGGCGAGGTCCCGATGACCGACGACGACGTGCACGCCGACCGGTACCTGATCGCCGACGAGGTCATGGCGGACGCCGGCTTCCACTGGTACGAGGTCTCGAACTGGGCCACCTCGGAGGCCGGCCGCTGCCTGCACAACGAGCTGTACTGGCGCGGCGCCGACTGGTGGGGCGCGGGCCCCGGCGCCCACTCGCACGTGGGCGGGGTCCGCTGGTGGAACGTCAAGCACCCGGGCGCCTACGCGGCGGCGCTGGCCGAGGGCCGCTCCCCGGGCGCGGGCCGCGAGCTCCTCTCCGAGGAGGACCGCCGGGTCGAGCGGATCCTGCTGGAGCTGCGCCTGGTGGACGGGGTGCCGCTGTCGCTGCTCGCGCCGGCCGGGCTCGCGGCGTCCCGCCGGGCCCTGGCCGACGGGCTGCTGGAGGCCGCGCCGTACGAGGCCGGCCGGGCCGTGCTCACCCTGCGGGGCCGGCTGCTCGCCGACGCCGTGGTCCGGGACCTGGTCGACTGACCAGGTCCCGAGGGGCCGCTCAGCCCGGGTAGTTCTCCCGCCAGGGCTGGTAGTACGGGTTGTCCTGGCACTCGTTCATGATCTCGATCTTCAGCACCTTGTCGACCGGGCAGACCGCGACGATGAAGGAGCGTTCGATACCGCCCGGGAAGGCCACCTCGACCTGCGAGGCGTACTTGTGGGTGTCCCCGATGGTCTTGTTGACGTCCACCCCGCCCGGGGCGTCGATGTAGTAGTTCCAGCCGCTCTTCCACCACGTCTTGTACAGGTCGTGGTCGTAGGTCGTGGAGACGTACGGGGAGGGCTGGTTGACCAGGACGTACTTCTCGACGTCGTACTGCCCGTTGAGCGTGTCCTTGGGGTGGAAGCCCTCCGCGAACACGATCGACGGCGGACGGCTGTCGGAGCGGTAGAGCTGCTTGCAGTTCGTGCGCCAGGACGGGGTCGGGGTGATGCGCCCCACCTCCGCCCGCTGGTCCGCGGCGGCGAACAGGCGGTCCTGGATGAGCGGGCAGGAGTTCGCCGGAGCGGCGTGCGCGGCGTGCGCAGCCTGGGCGGGGGAGGTGGCCGAGGCGGTGGTGGAGGCGGCGGGCAGCAGGGCGGCGGCGAGCGCGGTCGCGACGAGGACGATCCGCTTCCGCGGGGCAAAGGTGATCATGAAGCCCAGCCCAGCCTTGCGGCGCGCGCCGCGGTGATTACGCAACGTCACTCGAAGGTGAGCGTGTCCCTGCCGGAGGCGGCTCGGGCTTGACGGATCGCTCGCCGGGGTGAATCCGGGCGGAACACGGGAGCACGTGTCTACGCTGGTCCCTAGGCTGCGAGCCGTAAGCGACGGCGGCAGAACACGGAGGACCACGGAGATGACCGCTGTGGATGATCGCCGGATGACCGAGTACTTCGGGAGCTTCGAGCCTCCCGAGGGGGTCAAGGTAGAGCTCCTCAGGGGGGAAATCGTGATGATGGCGGGGCCGGACGTGGTCCACAACCTGATCGTCATGTTCGTCCAGCGGCAGATCCCCGTGGGGCGCTGGTATCCGCTCCAGACGCAGGACGTGGACATCCCGGCCGAGTCGTCCGAGCCGCAGCCGGACCTCGTCGTTCTGCCGGCCGAGGCCGCGCCGGATTCGGGTCGTCTGCTGCCCGCCGGAACCTTGGCCGCGGTGGTCGAGGTCGTCTCCAAGACCAGCAAGCTGCGCGACTACGTGACGAAGCGCTCCATCTACGCGGCGGGTGGCATCCCCACGTATCTGATCATCGACCCCTTCCAGGCCAAGTGCGTGGTGCTCACCGAGCCGTTCGGTGCGGGGGAAGAGGCCGACTATCGAACCGAGCGGACCAGCAAGTTCGGCGAGCCTTTGCCGCTCGACGTGCTCGGCGTCACCCTCGACACCACGGAGTTCGGCACCCTGCCGTAGCCCGGTCAGGGGGCCGTCACGAAGTCGATCAGCTCCTCGACGCGGCCCAGCAGGGTCGGCTCCAGGTCCTTGTACGAGGTCACCCGGGACAGGATGTGCTGCCAGGCTGCCCCCGTGTTCTCCGGCCAGCCCAGTGCCCGGCAGACGCCCGTCTTCCAGTCCTGGCCGCGCGGGACCACCGGCCACGCCGGGATGCCCAGGGCCGACGGCTTCACCGCCTGCCAGACGTCGATGTACGGGTGGCCCACGATCAGGACGTCCCCCGAGGTCACCGAGGCCGCGATGCGGGATTCCTTCGAGCCCGGGACGAGGTGGTCCACCAGGACGCCCAGACGGGCGTCCGGGCCCGGGGCGAAGTCGGCGACGATGGCCCGGAGGTCGTCGATGCCCTCCAGGTACTCCACCACCACGCCCTCGATGCGCAGGTCGTCACCCCAGACCCGCTCCACCAGCTCCGCGTCGTGGCGGCCCTCGACGTAGATCCGGCCCGCCCGCGCCACCCGCGCCCGAGCCCCGGGGACGGCGATCGACCCGGAGGCGGTGCGGGCCGGGGCGGCCGGCGCCCGCGACGGGCGGACCAGGGTGACGACCGCCCCGTCCAGCAGGAAGCCGCGGGGCTCCATCGGGAATACCCGCCGCTTGCCGAAACGGTCCTCCAGGGTCACCGTGCCCGCCTCGCAGGCCACCACCGCGCCGCAGAAGTCCGTACCGGCCACCTCGACCACCAGATCGGGCTCGGCCGCCACCTCCGGCACGGCCCTGGGGCGCTTCCACTGCGGGGTCAGGTCGGGGGAGTACTCGCGCATCCGGCCGAGCGTAGGAGAGGCGCGCCGATCACGCCTACGACACGCCGAAACGGGCCGCCAGTGTGGCGCGTTGCGCACGCACGAAGCCCGCGTCGACCACCGCTCCGTGACCCGGCACGTACAGCGCGTCCTCCCCGCCCAGCGACAGCAGCCGGTCCAGGGCGGCGGGCCACTGCCGAGGCATGGCGTCCGGGCCCGCCTGCGGCTCCCCGGACTCCTCCACCAGGTCCCCGCAGAACACCGCCTCGCGCTCGCCCGGCACGAAGACGGCCAGGTCGTGCCCGGTGTGCCCCGGCCCCACGTTCGCCAGCAACACCTGCACCCCGCCCAGGTCCAGCGTCCACTCGCCCGACACCAGGTGCTTCGGCGGCACCAGCAGGTCCACCGCCTCCGCGGCCTCCGCCTCCGCCAGGCCGTGGCGTGCCGCGTCCCCGCGCAGCTCCTCACCGCCCGTCGACAGCAGCGCGTCCAGCCCGACCGCGCCGTAGAACTCCGCGCCCGCGAAGGCGGCCCCGCCCAGGACATGATCGAAATGGCCGTGCGTGAATGCGATATGGGTCACGTGCCGGCCCGCCAGCCGCTCCGCCTCGGCCCGCACCCCGGCGCCCTCGCGCAGGCACGAACCGGGATCGATCAGGAGTGCCGACTCGTCCCCCACCACCAGCCCCACCGTGCAATCCCACACCGGGAGCCGCCTGCGGCCGGTCCGCCCGGTCAGCCGTTCCCAGCCCGCCTCTTCCCAACGCACGTCCATGCCGCGACGCTACCCTGGCGGGCCTCCCTTGCCAGGGTCTTACTACCCGGCCGTACACTGAGCGGGGGATCTCTGGCACTCGAACGATCCGAGTGCCAATGCCCACGGAAACGAACCAAGGCAACGGACCACAGCTGGAGGTGTGCGCGATGCTCAGCGAACGCAGACTCGAAGTGCTGCGCGCCATCGTCCAGGACTACGTCGGGACGGAGGAGCCGGTCGGCTCCAAGGCGCTCACCGAGCGGCACCGCCTCGGCGTCTCGCCCGCCACCGTGCGCAACGACATGGCCGTGCTGGAGGAGGAGGGCTACATCGCCCAGCCCCACACCAGCGCCGGCCGGATCCCCACCGACAAGGGCTACCGCCTCTTCGTCGACAAGCTGGCGGGGGTCAAACCGCTGTCGACGCCCGAGCGCCGGGCCATCCAGAACTTCCTCGACGGCGCCGTCGACCTCGACGACGTCGTCGGCCGCACCGTGCGGCTGCTCGCGCAGCTCACCCGGCAGGTCGCGGTCGTCCAGTACCCCTCGCTGACGCGCTCCACCGTGCGCCACGTCGAGCTGCTGTCGCTGGCCCCGGCCCGGCTGATGCTCGTCCTGATCACGGACACGGGCCGCGTCGAGCAGCGGCTGGTCGACTGTCAGGCGCCCTTCGGCGAGGCCTCGCTCGCGGATCTGCGGGCCCGGCTCAACAGCCGGGTCGTCGGCCGCCGTTTCACCGATGTCCCCCCGCTCGTCCAGGACCTCCCCGAATCCTTCGAGGCCGAGGACCGCGGCACCGTCTCCACCGTGCTCGCGACGCTCCTCGAAACCCTGGTCGAGGAAGCCGAGGAGCGGCTGATGATCGGCGGTACCGCCAATCTCACGCGCTTCGGACACGATTTTCCCCTGACGATCAGGCCGGTGCTCGAAGCGCTGGAGGAGCAGGTCGTGCTCCTCAAGCTGCTCGGCGAGGCCAACGAGTCGGGGATGGCTGTGAAGATCGGGCATGAGAATGCCTATGAAGGACTGAACTCCACGTCCGTGGTGTCGGTCGGTTACGGTTCGGGCGGCGAAACAGTCGCCAAGCTCGGCGTGGTCGGACCGACCCGCATGGACTACCCCGGAACGATGGGAGCGGTACGCGCAGTGGCACGTTACGTCGGACAGATCCTGGCGGAGTCGTAAGTGGCCACGGACTATTACGCCGTTCTCGGCGTGCGCCGCGACGCATCGCAGGATGAGATCAAGAAGGCATTCCGGCGGCTCGCGCGCGAGCTGCACCCGGATGTGAACCCCGATCCCAAGACGCAAGAGCGTTTCAAGGAGATCAACGCCGCCTACGAGGTCCTCTCGGACCCGCAGAAGAAGCAGGTCTACGACCTCGGCGGCGACCCGCTGTCCTCCTCGGGCGGTGGCGGCGGAGCGGGCGGCTTCGGGGCGGGCGGCTTCGGCAACTTCTCCGACATCATGGACGCCTTCTTCGGGCAGGCCTCGCAGCGCGGCCCGCGCTCGCGGACCCGGCGCGGCCAGGACGCCATGATCCGCCTGGACCTGGAGCTGGACGAGGCGGCCTTCGGGACCACCAAGGACATCCAGGTCGACACGGCCGTCGTCTGCACCACCTGCTCCGGCGAGGGCGCCGCCCCCGGCACCTCCGCGCAGACCTGTGACATGTGCCGCGGCCGCGGTGAGGTCTCGCAGGTCACCCGGTCCTTCCTGGGCCAGGTCATGACCTCGCGCCCCTGCCCCCAGTGCCAGGGCTTCGGCACCGTGGTTCCGACCCCGTGCCCCGAGTGCGCGGGCGACGGCCGGGTCCGCTCCCGCCGCAGCCTCACGGTCAAGATCCCGGCCGGCGTCGAGAACGGCACCCGGATCCAGCTCGCGGGCGAGGGCGAGGTCGGCCCCGGCGGCGGCCCCGCCGGCGACCTGTACGTGGAGATCCACGAGCTGTCCCACCCGACCTTCCAGCGGCGCGGGGACGACCTGCACTGCACGGTGACCATCCCCATGACGGCCGCGGCCCTGGGCACCAAGTGCCCGCTGGAGACGCTGGACGGCATGGAGGAGATCGACATCCGGCCCGGTACCGGTTCGGGGCAGTCGATCCCGCTGCACGGGCGCGGCGTCACGCACCTGCGGGGCGGCGGGCGCGGCGACCTGATCGTCCACGTCGAGGTCACCACCCCGACCAAGCTGGACGCCCAGCAGGAGGAACTGCTGCGCCAGCTGGCCAAGCTGCGCGGCGAGGAGCGGCCGATGGGCCAGTTCGCTCCGGGGCAGCAGGGTCTGTTCAGCCGTCTGAAGGACGCGTTCAACGGCCGCTGACCGGCACGGGATCCGATCGCCGAGCCCGGCCGGGGGACGCCCCCGGCCGGGCTCGGCGCATCCGTTCCGGCCACGCCGGGAAGCGGACTATGCCAGGCGAATGCCGTGATTCGGTCCCCTGAGCGGGACATGGCACGATGCAGTCCATGTCCTCCGCACCGAACGGTCTCTCCCCCCACCCGATCGTGCAGGCTCCCATGGCGGGCGGCGCCTCCTGTCCGCCCCTCGTCGCCGCCGTGTGCGAGGCGGGCGGACTGGGCTTCCTGGCCGGCGGCTACAAGACCGCCGACGGCATGTACCAGGAGATCAAACGGGTACGCGCGCTCACCCGGCGCGCCTTCGGCGTGAACCTCTTCATGCCGCAGACCGGTTACGTGGACCCGGCCGCCGTGGAGGCGTACCGCGGGCAGCTGGCCGGCGAGGCCCGCTGGTACGACGTGTCCCTCGCCGACGAGGACATCATCGGCACCAGCGACGACGGCTACGACGCCAAGATGGCCATCCTCCTGGAGGACCCGGTCCCGGTCGTCTCCTTCACCTTCGGCTGCCCCACGCCCGCGGCCCTCGCCGCCCTGCGCAAGGCCCGTACGTACACCGTCGTCACCGTGACCTCCGTCGAGGAGGCCCGCGCCGCTCAGGAGGCGGGCGCCGACGCCGTCTGCGTCCAGGGCGTGGAGGCCGGCGGCCACCAGGGCACCCACCGGGACGATCCGCAGGCCGACGGCACGGCGGCCGTGGGCCTGCTCGCGCTGGTGGCCCAGGTACGGGAGGCGGTGGCCCTCCCGATCATCGCCTCGGGCGGCCTCATGCGGGGCTCGCAGATCGCCGCGCTGCTGGCGGCGGGCGCGGAGGCGGCCCAGCTCGGGACCGCCTTCCTGGCCTGCCCCGAGTCGGGCGCGGACCCGCTGCACAAGAAGGCGCTGACGGACCCGCTGTTCGTACGAACCGAGCTGACCCGGGCCTTCTCCGGGCGGCCCGCGCGGGGGCTGGTGAACCGCTTCATGCGGGAGCACGGGCCCTATGCCCCGGCCGCCTACCCTCAGATCCACCACCTGACCGCGGGGCTGCGCAAGGCGGCCGCCGCGGCCGGCGACCCGCAGGGCATGGCCCTGTGGGCGGGCCAGGGGCACCGGATGGCGCGGACGCTGCCGGCGGGGGAGCTGGTGGAGGTGCTGGCGGCGGAAGTGGCCGAGGCACAGAGCACGTTGAAGGCAAGACAGATGAGGAGTGCGTCATGACCGCCCCGGTGTTCGTGGTCAAAGAGGTCCCGGCGGGACCGGAGTTCGTCCTGGACGGCCCGGAGGGCCGGCACGCGGTGTCCGTGAAGCGGCTGAACCCCGGTGAGGACGTGGTCCTCACCGACGGGCGCGGCCACTGGACGGAGGGCGTGGTCAAGGCCGCCGAGGGCAAGGACCGGCTGGTAGTCATGGACCTGCACGCCATCGAGGAGGAGCCGGAGCCCGCGGTCCGCATCACGGTGGTCCAGGCCCTCCCCAAGGGCGACCGCGGCGAGTTGGCCGTCGAGACCATGACCGAGACGGGCGTGGACGCGATCGTGCCGTGGCAGGCCTCGCGCTGCATCACGCAGTGGCGCGGCGACCGCGGGGCCAAGTCCCTGGCCAAGTGGCGGGCCACGGCCCGGGAGGCGGGCAAGCAGTCCCGACGCGTCCGCTTCCCGGAGGTGGCCGAGGCCATGTCCACGAAGCAGGTGGCGGCGCTGCTGGCCGGCGCCGATCTGGCGATGGTCCTCCACGAGGACCGCGACACCCCCTCCGAGGCGCTGGCCACGGCCGAACTGCCCGCCGCGGGCTCCGTGGTGCTGGTGGTCGGCCCCGAGGGCGGGGTCTCCCCGGAGGAGCTGACCGTCTTCGCCGAGGCGGGGGCCCACCCCTACCGCCTGGGCCGCTCGGTGCTGCGCACCTCCACGGCCGGCACCGCCGCCACGGCGGTCCTCCTGGCCCGCACGGGCCGCTGGTCCTGACCCCCTACCACCACGTCCCGCACCGCGCGCCTCGGCCCTGCCGGGCCGGTCCCGCGGCCCGGCAGCCGGCACCGGACGGCTCGGTCCTGGTGGGGTGGTCCCGTGGGTCGCGCCGGGCGGGACCCGGGCCGGGCCCGACCTGACCGCGCGCCCGCCGCAGGCGATCGGCTGGATACGATGCCCCGACCGATCACCTTACGAGAGGCAATGCAATGGCCGGGGAACCGCAGGCCGACTGCCTGTTCTGCAAGATCGTCACGGGGGCCATCCCGGCGACGGTGGTCCGGGAGACCGAGACGACCGTCGCCTTCCGGGACATCAACCCGCAGGCGCCCACGCACGTGCTCGTCATCCCCAAGGTGCACTACCCCGACGCGGCCTCCCTCGCCGCCGCCGAGCCGGCCGTCGTCGCCGACATACTGACCGAGGCCGGGCGGATCGCCGCCGACGAGAAGATCGACGACCACGGTTACCGCGTCGTGTTCAACACCGGCCCCGGCGCCGGCCAGACCGTCTTCCACGCCCACCTGCACGTCCTCGGCGGCCGCGGCCTCCAGTGGCCCCCCGGATAGTCCGTGTCCGTACGCGAATTCGTGGTGCTGGGCACCGCCAGCCAGGTGCCCACCCGCCACCGCAACCACAACGGCTACCTGCTCCGCTGGGACGGCGAGGGCATCCTCTTCGACCCGGGCGAGGGCACCCAGCGCCAGATGCTGCGCGCCGGGGTGGCCGCGCACGACATCAACCGGATCTGCGTCACGCACTTCCACGGCGACCACAGCCTCGGGCTCGCCGGGGTGATCCAGCGGATCAACCTCGACCGGGTCCCGCACCCGGTCACCGCGCACTACCCGGCCTCCGGGCAGAAGTTCTTCGACCGGCTCCGGTACGCGACGGCCTACCGGGAGACGGTGATCATCGACGAGGAGCCGGTGGCCGACGACGGGCCGCTGGCCCGCGGGACCTCGTACGTCCTGGAGGCGCGGCGGCTCTCGCACCCGGTGGAGTCCTTCGGCTACCGGCTCACCGAGCCAGACGGGCGCCGGATACTGCCCGAACTGCTCGCGCGGCACGGGATCAAGGGGCCGGACGTCGGCCGGATCCAGCGGGACGGCGAACTGGACGGGGTCACGCTGGAAGAGGTCAGCGAGCCGAAGCCGGGGCAGCGGTTCGCGTTCGTGATGGACACCCGGCTCTGCGAGGGCGTGCACGCGCTGGCGGAGGGCTGCGACATGCTGGTGATCGAGTCGACGTTCCTCGACGAGGACGCGCAACTGGCCACCGACCACGGGCACCTCACCGCAGGGCAGGCGGCGCGGGTGGCGCGGGACGCGGGCGTCCGGCACCTGGTGCTGACGCACTTCTCGCAGCGGTACTCCGACCCGGGGGAGTTCGAACGGCAGGCGCGGGGGGCGGGGTTCGAGGGGGAGCTGACGGTGGCGGCGGACTTGGTCCGCGTGCCGATGCCGAAGCGGGCCCCCTAGCCGGGGGCTGCGCGGGGGCCGGGGCCGGTCCCTGGCGGGGGCTTCGCGGGGGTCGGGGCCGGTTCCCTGGCCGGGGGTTCGGCCGGTCTTCTGGCGGGGGCTTCGCGGGGGCCGGGGCCGGTTCCCTGGCCGGGAGCTCGGACGATCCCTTGGCGGGGGCTTCGTGGGGGTCCCGGCCCCGGGTCGGGGGGGGGGAGGACCTCGCGGAGCTCAACATCGAACCCCACAAAAACGTCCGAACCCAC
>NZ_JBICYR010000028.1:0-83342 GCF_043201175.1 Streptomyces sp. NPDC048337 | reverse complement strand
CCTGCTGGGGCACCGCTCCCCGGGCTCCGGACCCGCAGATCGGGGGCGGGTGGGCAGCCACCGCCCGGGCCCGGGGGCCCGAGGGGGAGATGGCCGGCCCGCACCGCGATGGGTCGGCCCCGGCTCAGGCGCGGAGGTCGGTCAGTTGGGTCGTGAACCACTGGGACGGGGGGAGGGCGGTGGCGGCCGCGGCCAGGCGTTTCGTGCGTTCCGCCCGCTCGGCGGCCGGCATCGACAGGGCGGCGTGCAGGGCCTCCGCCGTCTCCGAGACGTCGTACGGGTTCACCGTCAGCGCCTCCTCGCGGAGCTCCCCGTACGCCCCCGCCCCCGTGGAGAGCACCAGGACGCAGCCGGCCTCGGAGACGACCGGGATCTCCTTGGCCACCAGGTTCATGCCGTCCCGCACCGGGTTGACCAGGGCCACGTCCGCCAGCCGGTACGCCGCCAGCGAGCGCGCGAAGTCGTCCTGCACCGACACCAGCACCGGCTGCCAGTCCGCCGTCCCGAACTCCTCGTTGATCTCCGCCGCCAGCTCCCGTACCGACTCCGTGTAGTCCCGGTACACCTTCAGGTCCTGCCGGGACGGATACGCGGAGGCCAGGTGGACCACCCGGCCCCGCCACTCGGGGTGGACCGTCAGAAGTTCCCGGTACGCCAGCAGGCCCCGCAGGATGTTCTTCGACAGCTCCGTCCGGTCCACGCGGACGATCGTCTTCAGGCCGCCGACCTCCGCCCGCAGGGCCGCCAGCTTGTCGTCCACCTCCGGCCGGTGCGCCAGCGCCCGCAGCTCGTCCCCGTCGACTCCGAGGGGGTACCGGGTCACCGCGGTGAATCGCTTCTCCCCGTACCCACTCCCGTCCGCGGCCATCCTGCGGTGGCGCACCCCGTTCTGCCCGTCCCGGGGGAAGGACGCCATCGCGATGCCGCGCGCGTCGTCGAGGTTGGCGCCGTTGATGAAGTTGGCCGCCCACTCCGCCGTGTGGAACCCCAGCCGGTCCGCCCCGAGCATCCCCCACACCAGCTGGCTCCGGATGTCGGCCGGCAGCAGGGCCATGAACTCCCAGGCGGCCCACGGCGTGTGCGTGAAGTGCCCGATCCGCAGGTCCGGGCGCAGCTCGCGCAGCGCCCCCGGCACCAGCGCCAGGTGGTAGTCCTGCACCAGGACGCACGCGCCCTCCGCCGCCTCCTCGGCCAGCGCCTCCGCGAAGGCCCGGTTGTAGGCGGCGTACGACTCCCACCGGCGCCGGAACTCCGCGTCGAAGACCGGCTCGCGCGGGATGTCGTACAGGTGGTGATGGGTGAACCACAGCACCGAGTTCGCGATGCCGTTGTACGCGTCGTCGTACACCGTGGGATCGATGTCCAGCATCCGGACACCAGGCTCGGCGACACCCCTGCGCACCGCTTCCCGGTCCGCGTCCGAGAGGGCCGCGCAGATCCACAGCGCCTCCGGCTGCTGCGCGAGGGCCGCGGAGAGTCCGGAGACGAGGCCGCCCCCGCCGCGCCGGGCACTGAGGGTGCCGTCGGCGGCGAGGGCGTAGGAGAGCGGTCCGCGGTTCGCTGCGACGAGTACCTGAGAAGCCATGCGGCCAACCTAGCCCGGCCCGCGCCCGCTCAAACCGTACGATCCGTCACGCCACGCGACGCAGCGCGTACTCCTTGATGCCGAGCATCGGCGGCCGCTCCTCGGTGTCCACCGCGTACGTCCGCGGTACGAAGCCGTCCGGCCCCCGCTCGAACTGCGTCAGCTCCGGTCGTACGAGGTGCCCGCGCGAGAGGCGCACCTGGGCGGTCCGGTAGATCGCCGCGGCCATCCGCCCCAGCGCCTGCCCGTCCTGGTGGCGGTGGTGCCGTACGCCCACGTCCACCTGGGCCAGCGCGTCCAGCCCGACCGTGTGCAGCGCGTCGACCAGCAGGCCCAGCTCCACCCCGTACCCGACGGGGAACGGCAGCCGCTCCAGCAGCGAGCGGCGTACGGCGTACTCGCCGCCCAGCGGCTGCACGAAACCGGCCAGCTGCGGCCAGTGCAGGTTCAGGAGGGGGCGGGCCACCAGCTCCGTCACCCGGCCGCCCTGGCCCGGGGCGTCGCCCAGCGGGCGGTCGTACATCGCCTTGACGAACTGCACCTCCGGATCGGTCAGCAGCGGCCCCACGATCCCGGACACGAAGGAGGCCGAGAAGTCCCGCAGGTCGGCGTCGACGAAGCAGACGATCTCCCCGGTGGCCGCCAGCAGGGAGCGCCACAGCACCTCGCCCTTGCCGGGCAGCGCCGGTATCCGCGGCAGGATCTCGTCGCGGTGCACCACGCGGGCGCCGGCCTTCGCCGCCACCTCGGCCGTCCGGTCGCTCGAGCCCGAGTCGATGACGATCAGCTCGTCGACCAGCGGGACGGGCCGCCCGTCGATCAGATCGCGCCGGATGACCTCGACGATCTCGCCGACGGTCGCCTCCTCGTCGAGCGCGGGCAGCACCACGCTGACCGTGGTCCCAGCCGCCCGTTTCCGGTCCAGCAGCTGGTCGAGCGGTCGATCGGCGGCGGCCCAGGAGCGGACGGCCAGCCAGCGCTCCACCTCTTCCAGCACCCTCGGAACTCCCTGCGTATCGGCGTTATGGTGCGATATGTGATCCATCTCGCGGTTCGGACAGCAGTCTCAACTGCCCAAGCCTTCGGTTACAGTCTTGAACAACGCGAAGGACCACCGCATGCCGGGGGTCCTCGCGCACAAACGCACCGGCGCGCCATAGAGCGCGTGTGCCGGTGCCATACCGCTCATCCAGAGGGGCAGAGGGACACGGCCCGTTGAAGCCCCGGCAACCCTCCAGTCGGTTCTCGCGATGCGTCTTGGACGCACGCCCGCGAGGTCCCCGGCTAGGGAAGGTGCCAATTCCGTCTCATGGCGAAGTGCGCCATGGGGAAGATGAGGAGAAAGGGCCTCGCCATCATGGCTGCACAGACTGTCGCCACCTCTGTTGATCTCGGACCTGCCACCGCGCTTTCCTGTCGCGAGTGCGGTACCCGCTTCGAGCTCGGCCCCATCTTCGCGTGCGCCGAGTGTTTCGGACCGCTGGAAGTCGCGTACGAGCTGCCCACCGGCGACCCCGAGGCCCTGCGCGCCGCGATCGAGGCCGGTCCCAACAACATCTGGCGCTACGCGCCGCTGCTGCCCGTCCCCGCGGACGTGGCCTCCAAGCCGAACCTGAACCCCGGCTTCACCAAGCTCGTGGACGCGGAGAACCTGGCCAAGGAGCTGGGCGTCACCGGCAAGCTCTACGTCAAGGACGACTCCGGCAACCCGACGCACTCCTTCAAGGACCGCGTCGTGGCCATCGCCGTCGAGGCCGCCCGCGCCTTCGGCTTCACCACCCTGTCCTGCTCCTCCACCGGCAACCTGGCCGGCGCCGTCGGCGCCGCGGCCGCCCGCGCCGGCTTCCGCTCCTGCGTGTTCATCCCGCACGACCTGGAGCAGGGCAAGGTCGTCATGGCCGGTGTCTACGGTGGTGACCTGGTCGGCATCGAGGGCAACTACGACGACGTCAACCGCTTCTGCTCCGAGCTCATCGGCGACCCGCTGGGCGAGGGCTGGGGCTTCGTCAACGTCAACCTGCGCCCGTACTACGGCGAGGGCTCCAAGACCCTCGCGTACGAGATCTGCGAGCAGCTCGGCTGGCAGCTGCCCGACCAGATCGTCATCCCGATCGCGTCCGGCTCCCAGCTGACGAAGATCGACAAGGGTCTGCAGGAGCTGATCAAGCTCGGCCTCGTCGAGGACAAGCCCTACAAGATCTTCGGCGCCCAGGCCGAGGGCTGCTCCCCGGTCTCCACCGCCTTCAAGGCCGGCCACGACGTGGTCCGCCCGCAGAAGCCGAACACCATCGCGAAGTCGCTGGCCATCGGCAACCCGGCGGACGGCCCGTACGTCCTGGACATCGCGCGCCGCACCGGCGGCTACGTCGAGGACGTGACCGACGAGCAGGTCGTCGAGGCCATCAAGATCCTCGCGCAGAGCGAGGGCATCTTCGCCGAGACCGCGGGCGGCGTGACCGTCGGCGTCACGAAGAAGCTCATCGAGAACGGTCAGCTCGACCCGACGCTGACCACCGTCGTCCTGAACACCGGTGACGGCCTCAAGACCCTGGAGGCGGTGGCCGCGGACAGCGGCCAGACCGCCACCATCCGCCCGAGCCTGGACGCGTTCCGCGCCGCCGGCCTGGCCTGACCCTCCCCTGCACACCGGAAAGGCAGTAGCGCCATGAGCGTCAACGTCCGCATCCCCACCATCCTGCGCACCTACACCGGCGGCCAGGCCGAGGTGCCCGCCGAGGGCGCGACCCTGGCCGAGGTCATCGCGTCGCTGGACGCGAACCACCCGGGCATCGCGGCCCGCGTCCTGGACGACCAGGGCAAGCTGCGCCGCTTCGTCAACGTGTACGTCAACGACGACGACGTGCGCTTCGAGGGCGGGCTGGAGGCGGCGACGCCGGACGGCGCCGGTGTCTCGATCATTCCCGCGGTCGCGGGCGGCTGCTGACACCCGAAACCGTAATTGCCCCCTCCGCTAAAAGCGGAGGGGGCAATTCTGCTTGATTGGGCGCGGTAGAGTTGGGGAAGTCCCCTCCGCTGGGCTTGCCCGCCGCATATGAGCGGGTCGCGGCAGGGTTGACATTCAGTCAATATGCGAGTGCGGTATGGGGCTTTGGCGAAGTTTGCCGGGCCCGAGTTGCCCTGGAATATGCCAAATTTTCACTCTATTTCAATGTATCTGCGTGTCCAGATTTCTCGTCGGATTGACCTGTTGCAGACAGCACCGGCGCGGATACATTCAGCCTCGGTCGACGCGTTCCGACGCAAGTTCTGACCCGGGAACGCGAAGTGCGCTCCCGCGCAAGGGCCAGTAATAGGGGAGTTAGGCATGGCTCAGGGCACCGTCAAGTGGTTCAACGCGGAGAAGGGCTACGGCTTCATCGCGGTCGACGGTGGTGCGGATGTGTTCGTCCACTACAGCGCCATCCAGATGGACGGGTACCGCACCCTTGAAGAGGGTCAGCGGGTCGAGTTCGAGATCTCGCAGGGCCAGAAGGGTCCGCAGGCGGACATGGTCAAGCTCGCCATCGGCTAGTCCTGGCGCGATCGACCGCCGACGCGACAGCGTTGATTCAAGACGTACGAGGGGCCCACATCCTGGACACGGGATGTGGGCCCCTCGCGCGTCGTCGGCGTGTTCACCGGGGTGTTCACCCAAGCCGCTTGCACTCGGGGTGGTCGAGTGCTAATCATTGGCGTTAGCACTCTCCTGGTGAGAGTGCTACTGAACGAGGACCGGGTCGGTGAGGCCCGCAGGGTCCGGCGGGAAGGAACCGCCGGGCACGCAGGCCGTCCGTCGCGGGCGCGGGCGCGGTCCTGGGAGCAATCCACCGCTGTCCGGGAGGACCACTTCAGATGGCCAAGATCATTGCGTTCGACGAGGAGGCCCGGCGCGGTCTCGAGCGTGGCATGAACCAGCTCGCCGACGCCGTCAAGGTCACCCTTGGCCCCAAGGGTCGCAACGTCGTCCTTGAGAAGAAGTGGGGCGCCCCCACGATCACCAACGACGGTGTGTCCATCGCCAAGGAGATCGAGCTCGAGGACCCGTACGAGAAGATCGGCGCCGAGCTGGTCAAGGAAGTCGCCAAGAAGACGGACGACGTCGCGGGCGACGGTACGACCACCGCCACCGTGCTCGCCCAGGCGCTCGTCCGCGAGGGCCTGCGCAACGTGGCCGCCGGCGCCAACCCGATGGCCCTCAAGCGCGGCATCGAGAAGGCCGTCGAGGCCGTCTCCGGCGCCCTGCTGGAGCAGGCGAAGGATGTCGAGACCAAGGAGCAGATCGCTTCCACGGCCTCCATCTCCGCCGCCGACACCCAGATCGGCGAGCTCATCGCCGAGGCCATGGACAAGGTCGGCAAGGAAGGCGTCATCACCGTCGAGGAGTCCCAGACCTTCGGTCTGGAGCTCGAGCTCACCGAGGGCATGCGCTTCGACAAGGGCTACATCTCGGCGTACTTCGCCACCGACATGGAGCGTATGGAGTCGGCTCTCGACGACCCGTACATCCTGATCGTCAACTCCAAGATCGGCTCGGTCAAGGACCTGCTGCCGCTCCTGGAGAAGGTCATGCAGTCCGGCAAGCCGCTGCTGATCATCGCCGAGGACGTCGAGGGCGAGGCCCTGTCGACCCTGGTCGTCAACAAGATCCGCGGCACCTTCAAGTCCGTCGCCGTCAAGGCCCCGGGCTTCGGCGACCGCCGCAAGGCCATGCTCGGCGACATCGCCATCCTCACCGGTGGCACGGTCATCTCCGAGGAGGTCGGCCTCAAGCTCGAGAACGCGGGCCTGGACCTGCTGGGCCGCGCCCGCAAGGTCGTCATCACCAAGGACGAGACCACCATCGTCGACGGTGCCGGTGACAGCGACCAGGTCGCCGGTCGCGTGAACCAGATCCGCGCCGAGATCGAGAACTCCGACTCGGACTACGACCGCGAGAAGCTCCAGGAGCGCCTCGCGAAGCTGGCCGGCGGCGTGGCCGTCATCAAGGCCGGTGCCGCGACCGAGGTCGAGCTCAAGGAGCGCAAGCACCGCATCGAGGACGCCGTTCGCAACGCGAAGGCGGCCGTCGAGGAGGGCATCGTCGCCGGCGGTGGCGTGGCCCTGCTGCAGGCCTCCTCCGTCTTCGAGAAGCTGGACCTCTCGGGTGACGAGGCGACCGGCGCCAACGCCGTGAAGCTCGCCCTGGAGGCCCCGCTCAAGCAGATCGCCGTCAACGGTGGTCTCGAGGGTGGCGTCGTCGTGGAGAAGGTGCGCAACCTGGCCGTCGGCCACGGTCTGAACGCCGCCACCGGCGAGTACGTCGACATGATCGCCGAGGGCATCATCGACCCGGCGAAGGTCACCCGCTCCGCCCTGCAGAACGCGGCGTCCATCGCGGCTCTGTTCCTCACCACCGAGGCCGTCATCGCCGACAAGCCGGAGAAGGCCGCCGCCGCTCCGGGCGGCATGCCGGGCGGTGACATGGACTTCTGATCGGCCCCTGGCTGATCGGCTGTTCTCGAACGAGGGCGGCACCCCCGGTGGGGGTGCCGCCCTCGGGCGTTTCAGAAGCCGGTGGTGTCGATGGTGCAGTCGAAGGGCTCTGGGACGCACAGGTCCTCGCCGAAGGACACCGTCTTACGGGAGCGGTAGCCATGCGGCGAGGGGTCGGAGAAGCAGGTGATCTCCTTCTGCTGCACATCGGCCACCAGGTATACGGGGACCACCCGGCCGTACACCTCCAGCTTTTCGTTCCAGTCCGCGTCCTTTGTGGACGAGGACGTGAATTCGGCGACCAGCGACAGGGCCGCACTGTCCGCGTGTCGGCCGTCCTCCTCGAAGGCGGCCTCGTCCGCGACAAACAGGTCAGGTCCGTAGGCTCGCTCCGCGGCAGGGAACCGGAAGAGGAAGGGTGAGGTCTCGGTGACGTGCCCCTCGGGGGCGTGGACCTTGAGCTGCTCACGAAGCGCACGCATGCTACGCAGGTAGCGCAGCGCGGAGAACGGCGACACGACGATTTTCCCCCGGATGAGCTCGGCTTTGAAGCCGTCTGGCGTGTCCATCTCCGCGACCGTGCGCAGGAGAGTCTCGAATGATGGCGGCGACAGTGTCTCTATGGGTGTGGCCCGCTCGGTCATGATCGTCACCGCGTCCTCCGGATGGCGTACTGTGCCCTGAATGTGTGCCTCGTCCCAGGCTAGTGGCGGGGAGGTTTCCCTGCCCGGCTTATGGGACGCATCGCTGCCGGGCGGCCGCGTTTGGTTGACTGCTGGCATGACTGACGTGTTCATCAAGATCTGCGGGCTCAAGACCGCACATGACGTCGAGGTGGCCGTGGCGGCCGGGGCCGATGCCGTCGGGTTCGTCTTCGCGTCCGGCAGTCCGCGTACGGTCGATGCGGCCACCGCCAGGGAGCTGGTCGGGCTGGTGCCGGACTCGGTGCTCACCGTCGGGGTGTTCCGCCGGCAGGCGGTGGCGGAGGTGCGTCGGTTCGCCGAGGAGAGCGGCGTACGGGGCGTGCAACTGCACGGTGAAGAGGGGCCCGAGGACTTCGCGGCGCTGCGCGCCGAGGGGCGGACGCTGCTGCGGGCCACCGCCGAGCACGTCAAGAGCTGCGGGGAGTACGGCGAGGACCTGCTCCTGATCGACGCGCCCGACCCCGGCTCCGGCAAGGCGTGGAACTGGGGGTCCGAGGACTTCACCGCGCCCGAGGGCCGGTGGCTGCTGGCCGGCGGGCTGACCCCGGCGAACGTGCGGGAGGCCGTCCAGGTGACCGGGGCCTGGGGGGTGGACGTGTCCAGCGGGGTGGAGCGCGAGCGCGGGGTGAAGTCGCCGGAGCTGATCCGGGCCTTCATCGAGGCCGCCCGGGAGGCCGAAGCCGCGCACTGAGGGTGTTCGTAGGATTACTCTCAGCGAGAACTCGTGTGTGGGCGGGCCCGGCAGGGGCAGAGGAACCGCATGGTCATCGACACCCTGGGCCGGCTGTTCGCGCCGCGCCGGGCCCCCGTCTTCACAGCCGACTTCACCTCCCCCACCCAGTGGGTCGCCGGCCGCTCCTGGGCCTATCCCGACGGCGGCCCGGTCAATCCGGGCGACAACAAGCTGGACCACCTCACCGCCGACCCCACCTACAGCCGCGGCGGCGTCTTCCGTGCGACGCGCCGCCCCGACGGCAACTGGGACACCGGACTGCTCACCACCGAGGGCAGCGACGAAGCCTTCATGGTGCGCACCGGCGACGTGCTGGAGGCCCGGGTGAAGCTGCCCGAGGCGCTGGGCGCGTGGCCCGCGATCTGGACCTGGCGGGACGGCGGCCAGGAGATCGACGTCTTCGAGTACCACCCCGACAACCCCGACCTGCTGGAGCTGTCGAACCACGTCCGCGAAGCACACCGCTACCACCGGGACCCGTCGGTCCGGCCCGGCGCCTGGCTCGACCTGAAGGTCGAGTTCGGGAAGAGCTCGGTCGTCTGGTGGGTGGACGGGGTCCGCGTGTACAGCGACGGCAGGGGCGTGGGCCGCGCCTGGCACGCGTACCTCATCGTCAACCTGTCGGTCTCGGCCGGGCGTTACCACCCGCCGCCGGAACCGGAGGCCACGGAGATGTCGTACGAGGTGTCGCAGCTGAGGGTGTACCGGTCCGATCGGCCCGGCTGGCCCGGCTGGCCGGGGCGCTCGGGCCGCTCGGGCCGCCTGGGCAGGGTGCCCGGGCCTTCGGGCCCCCGGGCCGCGGACCTAGGTCCCTAACGGCGGGCCTTTCGCCCCGCGAGACTTCGGGTCATGGACACCCTGGGCACCCTGGACTCGCTGATCGTCAACGTGAACGATCACCTCTGGACCTACCTGCTGATCCCGCTGGTGGTCGGTGCCGGCCTCTACTTCACGGTCCGGTCCCGGGCCGTGCAGCTGCGCCTCCTCCCCGAGATGTTCCGGGTGGTGAAGGAGAAGACCCCGCCGCGCGCCGACGGCCGCAAGCAGGTCTCGTCCTTCGGCGCCTTCACCATCTCCGCCGCCGCGCGGGTCGGCACCGGCAACATCGCCGGCGTGGCCACCGCCATCACCCTGGGCGGCGCGGGCGCCGTCTTCTGGATGTGGGTGATGGCGGTCGTCGGCGCGGCCTCCGCCTTCGTGGAGTCGGCGCTCGCCCAGCTGTACAAGGTGCGGGGCTCGACCGGCGCGTACCGGGGCGGTCCGGCGTACTACATGCAGCGCGGGCTCGGCAAACGCCGGCTCGGTGTCCTCTTCGCCGTGACGATCACCGTCACCTTCGGCTTCGTCTTCAACGCCGTGCAGGCCAACACCATCACGGCGGTGGCGACCGGCTCGCTCCCGGAGACGGACACGGCGTGGTTCGGGCCCGCCGTGGGCGTGCTGCTCGCCGCCCTCCTCGGCTTCGCGGTCTTCGGCGGCGTGGAGCGGATCTCGTCGGTGACGAGCGTCCTCGTCCCGGTCATGGCGGTGGTCTACCTCCTGCTGGGCGCGGCGGTCGTGCTGCTGAACGCCTCGGAGTTCCCGCGGGGCATCGCCGACATCGTGGGCGGCGCCTTCGGCTTGCGCGAGCTGGCGGCCGGCGGCATCGGCGCCGCGATCCAGCAGGGCATCCGGCGCGGCATGTTCTCCAACGAGGCGGGCCTCGGCTCCGCCCCGAACGCGGGCGCGGCCGCCGAGGTCTCGCACCCGGTCAAGCAGGGCCTCGTACAGTCCCTCGGCGTCTTCTTCGACACGCTGCTCGTCTGCACGATGACGGCCTTCATCGTCCTCGTCACCAACCCCGAACTCGCCGGCCGCCAGGGCGCGGACCTCACACAGACCGCGCTCGGCGACACCCTGGGCGGCTGGGCGGGGCACGTCCTGACGGTGGTCGTCTTCATGCTCGCCTTCAGCAGCATGATCGGGAACTACTACTACGGCGAGACCAACGTCCGGTTCATCACCCGCAAGCGATGGGTCCTGCCCGGCTACCGCGCGCTGGTCCTGTCGGCGGTCGTCCTCGGCGCGCTGGGCTCGATGTCGGTCGTCTGGAACCTGGCGGACGTCTTCATGGGCTTGATGGCCCTGGTCAACCTGCTCGCGATCCTCCCGCTGTCGGCGATCGCCCTCCGCCTCCTCGACGACTACCTCGCCCAGCGGCGCGCGGGCCTGGACCCGGTCTTCACGCGCGACCGCATGCCGGACCTGAAGGGCGTCCAGTGCTGGAACCCGTCCCGCCCGGCGGTGCCTGCGGCGGCCGGCCGGGTCTAGCCGGCGGGTGAGGCCGCCTGGGTCTCGCCGCATCCGCTCGCCGGGGCGCGTCGTGCGGTCGGCCCACCGTGAGGACGGCCCGTACGGGGCCCGGTCGCCGGCCGGCGACCGGGCCCCTCTGTCAGCGATGGTGGATGGCGTAGGGGTTAGGGGATTTGATGGTGCCCGTGTTGACGTTGCTGAAGTTCTGCGAGATGAGCCCGCTGAGGTTGATGCCGAGGAGGGACACGCCGTCGCCTCCGCCGCCATTCCCGCCCCCGCCGCCCCCGCCGCCCCCGCCGTTTCCACCGCAGGGGCCACCGGTGATGACGGTGTAGTCCGTCTCGCCCTGAGTGGGAGCATTCGGTGATTCGAGGAAGACGGTGTTGATGACCGAGCAGACGGTGGTGCCTACGTTGACCGTGAGGGTGATGGTCGGGTAACTCTGCTGTGCAGGAAGGGGGTCGGTCCGGTAGCAGAGCATGCCCTCCAGATTGCACTGCCATCCGTCTCCGCTGAGCCCCGTCGCGGTGAGTCCATCCGGCAGCTGCTCGAGAACCCTGACCTGCCCTTCGACTGAATTGTCCCCGGTGTTGCTCACCACGATGGAGTAGGTGGCACCGGATTGTCCTTGGACGAAGTTCCCCACGTGGGACTTGTCGATCACCAGCCGGGCGTCTGCATGGGCGGGGGTGGCAATGCCGAAAGTCGACAGAGCCACACCTGCGGCGACGGCGGTGACTTCCCACCTTCGCCGCCCGGACCTGCGGTTCTCCTGAAGCACGAGGCTCTCTCCCCTTGTTGGGTGACTGACTGTCACGGCCTTCGGCGACTACTAGAGGGGAAGAGGCCTGTGGAAATCGAGGTCCTTACAGTGTGGGCCGTCGGAATCACCCGTACGGGCGTGGCCTTAGGCGTAGTGGCTGAGGATGCACAGCAGTGCGGCGGTGTGTGCCGTGATCTGGAGGCCGGTCATCCAGGCTCGTGCCCCGGCGAATGGCAGGCGGCGGGCTGGCCAGGACACCGCGAGGAGGCCCGCCACGAGGGTGATGCCGACGGCCCAGACCACCCACGTGCCCGGAGCTCCCGGGGCGCAGCCTTCGCCGTAGGTGATGCAGCGGCCCGCGCGCGGGGAGGACAGTACGGCGACGAAGGCGGCGATCAGGGAGGGGATCAGCAGGCAGAGGCCGATGCCGGCGGTCATGCGGGCGCGGCGGTCTCGTCGGAGTGCTTCCCGGTCCTCCGGGAGCTGCGGCTGCGGGGTGGCGGGAACCGGAGCGGCGACGGGTGTGGTCATGACCCCATTGGATCGCGTGGGGGTCCGCGGGTGATCAGCCGACGTACTCAGGCGGTGTAGGTGGCGGGACTCAACCGTCCGTGCGCAGGCGGGCGTGGAGGTGTTCGTCATGCCAGCCGTCCGTGTGGAGGAGGGCGCCGCGCATGGTGCCTTCCAGGGGGAAGCCGGCCTTGGTCGCGATGGCGCAGGAGGCGGGGTTGTGTACCGAGTGGGTGATGAGGAGGCGGTGCAGGCCGAGGTCCTCGAAGGCCCAGCGGGCGAGGCGGGACGTAGCAGCGGCCATGGCCCCGCTGCCGCGGCCCGCGGGCAGCAGCCAGTAGAGGAACTCGCCGCTGCCGCCGCGCAGATTGAGGTCCGCCAGGCCGATCAGGCCGACGGCCGGGCCGCCGTCGGACGGGGCCATCGCCCAGATCGCGGCCTCCTCGGCCTGCCAGAGGTCGCGGAACCGCGTGATGCGCTCCTCGGCCTCCGCCGGGGTGCGGTGGCCCGGGCGGTTCCAGTGCCGGATGTCCGGGTCCTCGTACGCCGCGACCAGCGCGGGGGCGTCGTCCCGCGTCCAAGGGCGCAGGTGCAGAGGCCCTGGGAGGGCGAACACCGGTTGCGGGAGGGCGCACATCCGGCCGGCCGGGACCACGGGGGGTATGTCGTTGATCATCCCCCCAGGGTGTCAGGCGGCCTGTCGGTACGGGGAGTTGTGGGGGCGGCGGACTACGTCAGTGCCGGTTCCTTCGCCGCGTCCGGGCCCGTGCCCGGCGTGGTGGTCGCCGGCGCGTGTTCCGGGTCCGTGTTGAGGTCGGTCAGCATCTGACGGGTGAAGCCGAAGAGGTACGTGGCGGCGAAGCCCACCAGGTAGCCGACCACCAGCCCGCCCGCGTAGATCGCGAGGGTGGCGCCCATGCCCGACGTGCCGTCCAGGAGGGGGAAAAGGGCCCAGCCCGAGGGGCCGATGGCAGTCGAGCCGAAGGCCACGCCGAGCTGGTTGAAGAGGCCGACGAAGGCGCCGCCCGCCGCGCCGCCGACGCAGGCGGTGACGAAGGGGCGGCCCAGCGGGAGGGAGACGCCGTAGATGAGGGGCTCGCCCACGCCCAGGAGCCCGGCGGGGAGCGCCGACTTGATGGTGGCGCGCAGCGAGCCGTTGCGCGGGAGGCGGCAGTAGACGGCGATGGCCGCGCCGACCTGTCCCGCGCCCGCCATGGCGAGGATCGGGAGGAGGACGGTGTAGCCGGACTGTTCGATGAGGGTGGTGTGGATGGGGATCAGGGCCTGGTGCAGGCCCAGCATGACCAGGGGGAGGAAGAGGCCGCCCAGGACCAGGCCCGCGAAGGCGCCGCCGGTGGCGAGCAGCCAGTCGGCGAAGGCGCCGATGGCGGTGGAGGCCTCGCCCGCGAGGAACATGAGGCCGAAGATGGTGACCAGGCCCGCGACCAGGACCGTGAGGGTGGGCGTGACCAGGACGTCCAGGGCCTCCGGGACCCGGCGTCGGCACCACTTCTCCACGTACACGGCGAGGAGCGCGGCCGCGAGCGCGCCCAGGACGCCGCCCTGGCCGGGGGAGAGGTGCCGGCCGAAGGCGTCGATCTTGGCGATGCCCGGGAAGACGATGATCGCGGCGACCGCGCCGCCCAGGACGGGCGTACCGCCGAACTCCTTGGCGGTGTTGTGGCCGACGAAGACGGCGATCAGCGACATGAAGCCGGAGGCCATGGCGGCGAGCGCCGGGACCACGCCCGGCAGCCGGCCCGTGTTGATGAGGATGCCGTTCAGGCCCGCGATGATGCCGCAGCCGATCAGGGCGGGGATGAGCGGGACGAAGATGTTCGCGACGCGGCGCAGGAACAGCTTGACGGGGGTGGAGTTGCGGGCCTTCCGGGCTTCCTTGAGGGCCGCGCCCCGGGCGGCCAGGTCGTCCGCCGTGATGGGGCGGGGTGCGGGTGCCGGCTCCGCCGTGCGGCCCTGCTCTACGAGCGCCTCGAACTCCGGGGTGACGCGGGCGACGGTGCCCGGGCCCAGCACGATCTGGTACGTGTCGTCCTCGACCACGCCCAAGACCGCCGGGAGGGCCCTGAGGGCCTCGTCCTGGACGAGCGAGCGGTCGCGGAGCGCGATGCGCAGGCGGGTCATGCAGTGCGCGATCGAGGTGATGTTGTCCGGGCCGCCGACCAGAGGAAGGATCGCGGCGGCTGTGGCGCGGTTCTTGTCAGTGGACATGTGGGGGTCGCCTTGCGTGGGGGGATGCGGGCGGTGAGGTGAGGGAAGCGTCAGCCGGCCGGGGGCTTCGCGGCGAGGGCTTCGCGAAGGTGCCCGCGGGAGGCCGACAGCAGGGCGGCGGCCCGCGGGGCGTCGACGGCGCCGAGGATGACGAGGATGGCGTTCTTGACCTCGCCGCCGGTGGCGGTCAGCGCGGCCTCGATCTCCTCGTCGGGCGCGCCGGTGGCCAGCGCCACGATGCGCCGCGCGCGGGCGCGCAGCTTCTCGTTCGAGGAGCGCATGTCGACCATGAGGTTCCCGTACGTCTTGCCCAGGCGGATCATCGTGATGGTCGAGATGAGGTTGAGGACGAGCTTCTGCGCGGTGCCGGCCTTCAGGCGGGTGGAGCCGGTGAGGAGTTCGGGGCCGACGACGACCTCGATGCCGTGTTCGGCGGCCGCGGCGAGCGCGGAGCCGGCGTTGCAGGAGAGCCCGACGGTGAGCGCGCCGCGCGTACGGGCGAACTCGACGGCGCCGATCGCGTACGGGGTGCGCCCGGAGGCCGAGATGCCGATCACGGTGTCGTCCGGCCCGATCTCCAGCGCGGTGAGGTCCTCGGCGGCCAGTTCGCGGGAGTCCTCGGCGCATTCGACGGCCTTGACCATGGCGGCGGGGCCGCCCGCGATCAGGCCGATGACCCGGTCCGGCTCGGTGTTGAAGGTGGGCGGGCACTCGCTGGCGTCCAGTACGCCCATCCGTCCGGCGGTGCCGGCGCCCGCGTAGACGAGCCGCCCGCCGCGTGCCATCCGTACGGCGATCGCGTCGATCGCAGCGGCGATGCACGGCAGTTGGGCAGCGACGGCGGCCGGGACGACGGCGTCCTCCGCGTTCATGGTGCGGGCGATGTCGAGGGTGGAGAGCCGGTCGATCTCGGCGAGCTCCGGGCGGAAGGCCTCGGTGGTCAACGTCTCGAGCTGGGCGCGGAGCGCGGCGTGCGCGGTGGTCATCGACGGGGCCTCCTGGCGGTTGTGCGGTGCCGGGGATTCCGGTGTGGCGGCGGGCTACGGCTCTTGCGTTGGCGCCATGGTGGCATCGACGAAGCCCGGGGAGGCCGGGCGCGCCCAGTACGCCGCCCGGCTTCGCGTGTCGTCCACCGCGTTGGCGGGTCTGGCGGCGCACACCGCCGGGGACCGCGGACGGCGCGGAGCGGGAGCCGAGCGCGCACTGCCGCCGCTGTCGGAGCGTGCGTGCACCTGCACCCTGTGTGGAGCCGTCTCCTCCGGGGGCGGGCACTCCGCCCCGGGATGCGCGTCCGGGCTGGTCAGCGTGGACCGGGCATCCCGGCATCCCCTCCCTTTATGGGCGCGGAGGGGTCAAAATGAGCGCATGGACCACGCAACCCCCCTGGAGCAGGCGCTGCACGTCGCACGTGCACTTGTTCTCGCCGATCTCGCCGCCGGCGAGGTCGCCGATGCCGATGTCGTCTCCCTCGTCGAGGACTCGGTCACGCACCGCCGGTGGTGGGTGGAGCAGTGGCCGGAGGGGGTCGACTACCTCGCCGGACTCGTCGCCCAGGACGTGCAGGACGCGCTGCTGGAGAAGTACGGGCGCTGGCCGCTGTGCCCCGTATGCGAGCACGGCGACCCGCACGCGCTGGACGTGGAGCCGGAATTGGGACCCGATCCGCACTGGGTGTGCTCGGAGGCAGGTGTGAGGGTGGCGGCCGTGGGCGCGCTGGGCCCCGTCTTCCACCCGGGCCGGTGAGCCGCCGGTGACGGTGTACATCGACCCGCCGACCTGGCCGGGCCACGGCCGCCTGTGGTCGCACCTGGTCAGCGACGTCTCGTACGAGGAGCTGCACGCCTTCGCGGCGGCCATAGGGTGCCCGCCGCGCGCCTTCGAGCGGGACCACTACGACGTGCCGTCCTACCGCTACGCCGACGCCGTCGCGGCGGGCGCGGTCGAGATCGGCAGCAAGGAACTGGTCCGCCGCCTCACCCGGGCCGGCCTGCGCCGCCCGAAGGGGCGGCCTGCGCCGGCCTAACGGCTGGTGGTGGCCGATAGCTCCGGGTGGTGCCGGGCTCCAGCAGGCGGCCGCCGTCGGGCAGCCGGCCGTTCACCATCACGGGGACCCAGGTGTGCAGGTCGTCCATGGTCGAGATCATCGCGCCGGCCGCCCAGGCCCAGGACGGGTTCCAGATGGAGGCGTCGGCGGTCGTGCCGCCCGGGGTGAAGTTCGTGTAGCCGTGCGCGTAAGGGCTGGGCATCGCGGAGTCCGTCGGCAACGACGTGTCGTCCAGGCCCGCCGGTTCGAGGACGTGCTCCTCCAGGGAGGTGTGCAGGGGCTGCCCGGAGACCTTCTCGACGAGCAGGCCGAGCAGCACGGTGTTGGTGTTGCAGTACATCCAGCGGCTGCCCGGCGGGAATTGGGCGGGGTGCCCGAAGGCGACGTCGAAGCAGCTGCTGCGGGGTCCAGGAGCGGTGCGGGTCGGCCTGGTAGGCGGCCGGCCAGGTCTTGTCCTGGGTGTAGTCGTACAGGCCGCTGCGCATCTCGGCGAGCTGGCGGACCGTGATCCGGTCGCCGCCGGCCACGCCGTCGAGGTACGTCGAGACGGGCGCGTCGAGACGTACCCTCCCTTCGTCGACCAGTTGGAGGACGCCGTGTCACGGTGAAGGTCTTGGTGACACTGCCGATCCGGGTGAAGAGGTCAGTCTTCATCAGCAGGGAAGCGGCGGCCAGGACCGTGGTCCTGCGGTATCGGTACCGGGCCATCGGGGATCACCTTTGACGCACGTCCCCCAGTCGTCCCTCTCATCGTAGGAACCGGGGCCCGGGGATGCGACCGGTGTCAGGTGCGGGCCGGCTCCTCCCCGGCGGGCTGCCCGGCACGGCCTACGGCAGGGCTCGCCGAGGCCACCACGCGGGTCGCGCGGGGTGGGGTGCGGCGGTCCAGGCGGAGGGCGGCGAGGGCCAGCGCGATCGCGGTGATGGTCATGGCGGCGCCCGCCCAGGCGGTGGCGGAGAAGCCGAGGCCCGCGTCGATGACGGTGCCGCCCAGCCAGGGGCCGCCGGTGTTGCCGAGGTTGAACGCGGCCGTGGTCGTGGCGCCGGCCAGGGTCGGGGCGGCGCCGGCCACGTTGAACATGCGGGCGTTGAGCGCCGGGGCGGTGAAGAAGGCCGAGAAGCCGATCAGGAAGGCCAGCGCGATCGCCGCGACCTGGAACGACGCCAGCAGGGCGAGCGCGGTCAGGAAGACGGTCGAGGCGGTGATGCCCCAGATCATCACGCCGAACAGGTGCGCGTCGGCGACCCGGCCGCCCACGGTGGTGCCGGCCAGGGCGCCGATCCCGAACAGGGCGAGGATCCACGGAACCCAGCCGGAGTCCAGCCCGGCCACGTCCGTGAGCAGCGGCGACAGGTAGCTGAAGGCGCAGAAGACACCGCCCGCGGCCAGCGCGGTGATGCCGATGGCGAGCCACACCTGGCGGTCGCGGTAGATGCGCAGCTCGCGCCCGAGCGAGGGCTTCGCGGCGGGCAGCGGGATCTTCGGGATCAGCGCCAGGATGCCGGCGAGGGCGATCGCCGAGGCCGCGCCGACCGACCAGAACGCGGAGCGCCAGCCCAGGTGCTCGCCGAGGAAGGCGCCGGCGGGTACGCCGAGGACGTTGGCGATGGACAGGCCGCCGATCATGACGGCCATGGCGCGGGCCCGCTGGTCCTGGTCGACCATGGCGATGGCCACGGCGGCGCCGACGGCCCAGAAGCCGGCGCAGGCGAGGGCCGAGATCACGCGGGAGGCGAAGAGGAGCTCGTACGAGGGGGCCAGCGCACCCGCGACCTGCCCGAGGCCGAAGAGGCTGATGAGGGAGATGAGGGTGGTGCGACGCGGCAGCCGCAGCGTGGCGACGGCCAGCAGCGGCGCCCCGACGACCATGCCGATCGCGAAGGCGGATATGAGCAGGCCCGCCCGCGGGATGGTGACGTGCATGTCCGCGGCGATGGGGGGCAGCAGGCCCGAGAGCATGAATTCGCTGGTCCCGAGCGCGAAGACGGAGAGACCGAGGACGTGGACGGCGATGGGCATGCGGGGGCGTGCGACGGCTGCGGGCATGACTGTCACCAACTACATCGAACGGGATCAAATTCCCCGGGAGTATGTCAGATATGTGAAATCAGGCGGGCTCGGTGAGCCGGTCGAGCTCGGCGGCGAGGTTCGCCCGGGCCGGGGCCTCCCAGTGGGCGGCGCCGTACGGGGTGCGGAAGAGCCGGGGCAGGTCGAGCAGCTGGCGCAGGACGGCCGCGCGCCCGGCGCGGAAGGCGTCGTCGGGGACGAAGCCGTACTCGGCGCGGACGGCGGCGGCGTAGGCGCCGTAGGCCGCCGTGTCCCCGGCGAGGACGGCCAGGTCGGCGTCGCAGAGGGCCTCGCCGTTGGTGTCGCCGGGGGCGGGGTCGTGGGTGACGGTCAGCCGGACCAGCCGGGCCACCTCGGCGGTGCGGGCGGGGTCGATGCCGAGCTCGGGGAGGGCGCGCTCGGCGAGGGCGGCGCTGCGCTCCTCGTTCTCGGAGCGGTCGGGGCGGTAGACGGCGTCGTGGAACCAGGCGGCGAGGCGCACGGCGGCGGGGTCGGCGGCGTGCGGTGCCAGTACGTCGATCCGCGCGAGTACGTCGGCCAGGTGCGCGGTGGTGTGGTAGCGGCGCTGGGGCTCCGCCCAGGCGGTGAGGAGGCGGTCCGCGTAGGGGTCCGGGTCGCGGTCGGCGGGGGCGCCGGCGGCCGCGGTGGCCTCGCGCCAGCGGGCGCGGAGGGCGGTCGTGTCGGTGTGCGGGGTGCCTGTGTCCATGGGCACATTGTGGGGGTGGCGTGATTGTGCTGGTGGAGCGGTGATGGAGGCCCGTACCCTGGATATTGGACTAGACCTATTTTCCATACGGATCGTATGGGTCACACGTGCAGTTTTCCGAAGGATGGGATCGAATGAGCAACCGTGCGCTCCTGGAGGTGATCGCCCTCGACGTGGAGGACGCGGTCGCGGCCCAGGCCGGTGGGGCGGACCGACTCGAGCTGGTCACCGACATGGCCGCCGACGGGCTCACCCCGCCGCGCGAGACCTTCGCGGCGATCAGGGCGGCGGTCGACATCCCGCTGCGCGTGATGCTCCGCAAGACGGACGGTTTCGCGGCGGGCGACCTCTCCGTGCTGGTCGAGGCGGCCCGGGAGCTGCGGGCGGAGGGGGCGCAGGAGTTCGTCCTCGGCTTCCTGAACCCGGACGGCACCCCCGACCTCGCCGCCGTCGAGGCGCTGGCGGCGGAGCTCGGCGGCTGCCGCTGGACCTTCCACCGGGCGATCGACCGGGCCGCGGACCGGGACGGTCTGCGCAAGGCGCTGGCAGACCTGCCCGGTCTGGACACCTACCTGACGGCGGGCTCGGCGGCCGGGGTGGAGGAGGGCCTGCCGGTGCTCCTGGCGGAGGCGGCGCGGGCGGGCGAGCCGGGGTACGGGGCGCGGATCCTGGTCGGCGGCGGCCTGACGCTGTCCCACCTGCCGGTGCTGCGCGGGGCGGGCATCGACGCCTTCCACATCGGCGGCGCGGCCCGCCCGGACGGCTGGACCCGCCCGGTCTCGGCGGCGGCCGTCGCCGAGTGGCGCGAGGCCTTGGCCTGACGGCACGCCGCCGCTGCCGGGGGGCGCGGCCCCCGAACCCCCGCGCCGCCGCCGGGGGCGCGGCCCCAGACCCCGCGCCTCGAACACCGGCGGGCTGGGCGTGTCCCCAGCGGCCGCAGACGCAGGCGCAAGCGCGGCCACATCCAGCCCCGCCGGCGTTTGAGGCGCGGGGTCTGGGGCGGAGCCCCAGCAGCGGCGCCGCAGGTCAGGACAGTGCGGGCGGCAGCGGGGCGGCGTGGAGGAGGGTGAGGCCCGACACCGCTCGGGTGAGGCAGACGTACAGGCGGCGCAAGCCGGTCCGCTCGTCCGCTTCGCCGTCGACGATCGCCGCCGGCTCGTCCAGGACCACGTAGTCGTACTCCAGGCCCTTGGCGAGCGAGGCCGGGACCAGGGTCAGGCGGGACTCGGCCGTCGTCTCCTCGCCGGGAGCCAGGTAGGGGAGGTCCGCCGCCCGCAGGGCCTCCGCCAAGGCCGGGACACGGGCGTCCGCCGCGATCAGGCCGATCGAACCCTCGTGGGCGAGCGAGGCACGGCAGGCCTCGATCACCGCGCCCGTCAGGTCGGCCGTCTCCGTGACGACCAGCGAGCCCGGGGTCTCGCGGACCGAGGAGACCGGGGCCAGCCCCGGGGAGATCGACGGCAGCAGCCGCGACGCGTACGCGATCACCTCGCGCGGCACGCGGAAGCCCGCCGTCAGCTCCTCCACCACCGCCGCCGGCTTGCCCAGGTGCGCGAGCGCCTCGTCCCAACTGCGCGTGGCCCACGGTGTGGTGCCCTGCGCGAGGTCCCCCAGCACCGTCGCTGAGCCCGTCGTGCAGCGCCGCCCCACCGCCCGGTACTGCATCGGCGACAGGTCCTGTGCCTCGTCGAGGACCACATGGCCGAGGGAGTGGGTGCGCTCCACCAGGTCGGCCGCCTCGTCGATCAGGACCAGGTCCGCCGCCGACCACTTCGCCGACTTCACGCTCCGGAACGGCTTGGGCCAGAGCAGCAGTTTCTGTTCATCGGCGGTCAGGACGCCCTCCGCGTGCAGCGCGAGGAAGTCGGGGTCCGACAGGAGGCGGAGCACCAGCTTCGCCGGGTCGACCGGCGGCCAGATCTCCTTGACCGCCGCCTTGACCGCGGCGTTGCGGGCCACCGCGTCCTGTACGCGGTCGTCCGGCGCCTCGCCCGCCTGCTCCATCCGTACGAGCACCGCGTGCGCGATCCGCTGCGGCAGCGCCTCGCGGGCCGCGCCGTAGCGGATGTCGCGGTTCTGCAGCTCCTCGACCATCTCGGCCAGCTCGTACGGGGGCACGCGCCAGCGGCGCGAACCGCGGACCACCATCAGCGCCTCGGTGGGCGGCGTGACGTGCGAGCGGACGGCGCGGGCGAGCACCTCCGCCATCCGGGCGTCGCCCTTGACCACGGCGGTTTGGGCCGCGTCCGTGGCGCGTACCTCCAGGCCGTCGCGCGCGACCAGGTCGTCGACGGTGGCCTGCTTGACCTCCAGCTCGCCGAGGGCGGGGAGGACCTGCTCGATGTAGTGCAGGAAGGAACGGTTCGGCCCGATGACCAGCGTGCCGGTGCGGGCCAGCCGGTCGCGGTGCGCGTAGAGGAGGTACGCGACCCGGTGCAGGCCGACGGCGGTCTTCCCGGTGCCGGGGCCGCCCTGCACGCAGACCGAGCCGGACAGGCCGGAGCGGACGATCTCGTCCTGCTCGGGCTGGATCGTCGCGACGATGTCCCGCATGGGGCCGACGCGCGGCCGCTCGATCTCCTGCTGGAGCAGCTTGCTGACCGCGGCCGCCTCGGTGGGGTCGGAGAGATGCTCGTCCTCGTAGGCGGTCAACTCGCCGCCCGTGTAACCGAAGCGGCGGCGCAGCCCGATGTCCTGCGGGTCGGTCTTGGAGGCCCGGTAGAACGGCTGGGAGACGGGCGCGCGCCAGTCGATGACCATCGGGTCGCCGTCGGCGTCGTGGACGTGGCGGCGGCCGATGTACAGCGGCCCATTGGCTGCCTCCGGCAGCGGGTGCTCGCCCTCCGCCCCCTCGGCGAGGTCCGCGCCCGGGGCGTGCAGGTAGTTCAGGCGCCCGAAGAAGAGGGGCGTGTGGGCGAGGTCGGCGAGCGCCTTGATGCGGTCGTCGATCTGGGCCTGGAGGACGATCGCGTTGACCCAGTTCGCGGTGACGTCGCGGATGTCGAGGGCCTCGACGTCCTCGCGCATGGCGCGGAGCGCGGCGCGGGAGGCGCTGAGGTGGGCGCGTTCGCGGGCGAGCGGATCGGATTCGGGGGCGTGCGCGGGCACGGGACTGCCTCCAGCTGGCGAAGTGGGAACAGAAGCCCGCCGGTTTCCGTCCGGCGGGCGGCTCTCCCCGATGGGGCTGCGGGAGGCGGCAAGAGCGGAGATTCTAGCCAGTGGGGTGGGGCGGAGCGAATGATTAAAGGAGGCCGAAAGTCCTCTCGGGACGGGACCTCCGAACGGGTGTCATACCTGGGAGTGTCAGACCTCGGGCAGAGCCACTAGGGGGTGGCATGGGCCGAGAGGAGGAGGCGGGGGGCCTTGAGGTTAAGCCCCGAGGGCGATGTGGCGGGGCGGCCGAAAACGCACCATGGATACATGAGCACCGCAACCTTCACCGAGATCCAGGGCGGCCGCCCTAGCGGCGCCACCGCCACCTCCGACTCCCGTCCGCGCCACAGCTTCGGCAGCGTGCTGCGGGCCGCCAAGGTCTTCGCGGCGACCGCCGTGAGCGTCGTCGTCCTGGGCGAATACGCCGAGGACGCGGGCGTCATACGCCGCTGACCCCCCGGCCCGGTCCGACCCGGCCTTCACCGGCACCGCTCTGCTCGGCCTGCTGGTCCTCCCGCAGGCCTCCGCCGACTTCCGGGCCCGGCACTTCCCCGACACCGGCCGGGCCCTGCTCCTGCACTGGCCGCACCTGTGGGTCTGGTGCGTCCCGCTGCTCGCGGTCCTCAGTCGCTCGCCAGCAGCTCGTCGGCGTCCATGATCCGGTAGGCGTACCCCTGTTCGGCGAGGAAGCGCTGGCGGTGCGCCGCGAAGTCCTGGTCGATGGTGTCGCGCGCGACCACCGAGTAGAACCGCGCCTCGTGCCCGTCCGCCTTCGGCCGCAGCACCCGGCCCAGCCGCTGCGCCTCCTCCTGCCGGGAGCCGAACGTGCCCGACACCTGGATGGCGACCGTGGCCTCCGGCAGGTCGATGGAGAAGTTCGCGACCTTCGACACGACCAGCACGCTGATCTCGCCCTCGCGGAAGGCGTCGAAGAGCTTCTCGCGCTGCGCGTTGGAGGTCTCGCCCTTGATGACGGGGGCGTCCAGGTGCTCGCCCAGCTCGTCGAGCTGGTCGATGTACTGCCCGATGACCAGCGTCTGCTCGCCCTTGTGCTTGGCGACGAGCGCCTCGGTGACCTTCCGCTTCGTCGCCGTCGTCGCGCAGAAGCGGTACTTCTCCTCCGTCTCGGCGGTCGCGTACGCGAGCCGCTCCGACTCGGTGAGGTTGACCCGGACCTCGACGCAGTCCGCCGGCGCGATGTAGCCCTGCGCCTCGATCTCCTTCCACGGCGCGTCGAACCGCTTCGGCCCGATGAGCGAGAAGACGTCCGACTCCCGGCCGTCCTCACGCACCAGCGTCGCCGTCAGGCCGAGCCGGCGCCGGGCCTGGAGGTCGGCGGTGAACTTGAAGACCGGGGCGGGCAGCAGGTGCACCTCGTCGTAGACGATCAGGCCCCAGTCCCGGGAGTCGAAGAGCTCCAGGTGCGGGTAGACGCCCTTCCGCTTCGACGTCAGGACCTGGTACGTGGCGATCGTGACGGGCCGGATCTCCTTGCGGGTGCCGGAGTACTCGCCGATCTCCTCCTCCGTCAGCGAGGTCCGCTTGACCAGCTCGTGCTTCCACTGGCGGGCCGAGACGGTGTTCGTGACGAGGATCAGCGTCGTCGCCTTGGCCTTCGCCATGGCCCCGGCGCCGACCAGCGTCTTGCCGGCGCCGCACGGCAGCACGACCACCCCGGAGCCGCCGTGCCAGAAGCCCTCGACGGCCTGCTGCTGGTACGGGCGCAGCGCCCAGCCGTTCTCGGCCAGGTCGATCGGGTGGGCCTCGCCGTCGACGTACCCGGCGAGGTCCTCGGCGGGCCAGCCCAGCTTGAGCAGCGTCTGCTTGATCTGGCCGCGCTCGGAGGGGTGCACGGCCACGGTGTCGGGGTCGATCCGCGCCCCGACCAGCGGGGTGATCTTCTTGGAGCGCAGGATCTCCTCCAGCACGGGCCGGTCGGTGCTGGTCAGGACCAGTCCGTGCACGGGGTGCTTGGAGAGGGTGAGGCGGCCGTAGCGGGCCATGGTCTCGGCGACGTCGACGAGCAGGGCGTGCGGCACGGGATAGCGCGAGTACTCGACGAGCGCGTCCACGACCTGCTCGGCGTCGTGCCCGGCGGCCCGGGCGTTCCACAGGCCGAGCGGGGTGATCCGGTAGGTGTGGATGTGCTCGGGAGCCCGCTCCAGCTCGGCGAAGGGCGCGATGGCGCGCCGCGCGGCTCCGGCGAGCTCGTGGTCGACCTCCAGGAGGAGGGTCTTGTCGCTCTGGACGATGAGTGGACCGTTCACGCGCGGCGCCCCGTTTCTGTCAGGTCAAACCTCCAGTCTGCCGTACGCGGCGCCAGTGCGTGCGGGGTCACGGAGGACACGCCCCCCATTGTTGTGACATGGATCACGGGCGGCTCGCAAGATTCTGTGCCGGAGCGGGCCTCTCCCGCGGCCCAAGGGTGCGGACCCTGATACCGACACTCCGGAAGGACCTGGCTGCCCATGCCGACCGAGACGCTCCATCCCGCCTGTGAACCCCCGCGCGGTCCCTCGTACATCGGGATGCACGTGCAGCCCGACGGCACCCTGCGGGGCCGCCCGCTCGCCGAGGAGGAACATCCCCGGTTCGTGCCCGGGCCCGTGCCCCCGGGCACCTTCACCGGATACGCCTTCGTCAATTCCGGCATGGTGGAGCCGGGGACGAACAACGCGATGATTTCGGGCCTCGCGGTGGCCCTCATGACCAGGACGGCGGTACTGAGCGGACACCCGGACTTCGTCGGGGGCTTCACCCGGAGCCTGGGGCTCTGGTCGGGTTGGAACGAGGCCGTCTCCACCGCGCTCATGGGCGACTGGGACGCCCCTCTCAGGCAGCGCGGCGAGCTCGGCTGGGAGGCGTGGGACGAACTGCACCGCGAGATCCGGGCCGCCCACGCCCGCCAGCAGCCGTTGTGGCGCCGCCGCACCGGCGGGCTGGTCCGCGACGGCCGGCGGGTCGAGGGCCGAAGGACGCTCCTGCTGGAGACGCCCGTCGGGCGCAGCCGCACGCTGCGGGATCTGCTCGCCGAAGACACCTGCCCCGAGGACCCGTTGCTGGACCGGATCCCCGGAGACCCGCGGCTCGCCCGCATCCTGGCCCTGCTCGCACCCGAAGAACGCGCGGTCGCGCTGGCCCTCGGCGTGGCCGGTGTCGTGACCTGGACCGAGGCTGCCGAGTACGTGGGCGCGGACGACCCGTCGGCTCTCGGCGAGCGCGTGCGGCGCAAGGTACGGCGCCTGGTCGCCGAACAGGCGCGCCGCGACCGGCTGCGGCCCCCCGCACCGGCGTCCGGCCTGTGGCGGCCCGGGCGGGAAGGGGAGCGGGCGTGACGCTGACGGTGCTGCTCCTGATCCTCCTGTGCGTGCTCACCGCCCTCGGGGTGGGGGCCGGTGTGCTGGCCCTGCTCCTTCGCGTTCCGGCGTGGTCGGCTCCGGTGGCAGGGGCCCTCAGCGCGATGATGCTCATGGTCGGGGTCATGGGGCTGCTGGTGGCCGTCACGCGGGGATGACGGGAGCTTGCCGCCTGGAGCGGGAGCATCGCCCACGTCCGGGCCACCCCCGGTTTCGTGGGGTGTGGCTGGCCGCCCGCGGAGGGGATGTCCGCCGAGGCGAACCTGCGATCTGGCCCGGCACGCACGGGACTTCACCGAGCGGCGCGGATTCACGGACGGCGTGCTCGAAGGGGACCGCGAGGTCATCGGATGTCTCTACATCTACCCGGGCAAGGAGGATCCCGAGCGGGTCAGCGTCAGGTCCTGGGTGCGGGCCGACCGGGCGCACCTGGACGCTGTGCTCTACCGGGCCGTGCAAGCGTGGCTGCGTACGAGCCGGCCCTTCGGGGCCGGGCGGGTCGACTACGCCCCGAGGTGAGGCAACGGGCCGGACGGGTAGGGGGTTTCCGCGGGGAGCAGGGCCCGGGCCGCGTCCGTGTCGCCGGTGCGGACCAGGCCGTGGATCTCCCGGGCCAGCGGGGTGACGTCGCGGATGGAGACCGTCCACTCGTCGGCGTACGCCCGGGAGGCCGGCCCGGACAGGCCCAGCTGGAGCGAGCGGTACGGCAGCGGGTTCAGGTTCAGGTCGCGCTCCGGGTCCCACTGGACGCGGGCCGAGGTCGTGCGGACCGACTCCTGCCAGCTCGCGCGGTCCGCGTGCACGGTGGGGGCGTAGTGGGACAGGCAGGCCTCGCGCAGTGCCCGGTCGAAGCCCGCGCGCGTGATCTCGATCGCCAGGACCGTCTCCTGGTCGGGCTTCGTGGCCCAGCCGCAGCGGTACATCATCCACAGGAACGACGGTTTGATCCACGTCATCCGCTCGCGCTTCCAGGCGGGTGGGAAGTGGTTGTCGCGTGCTGCCGGTTCGCCCAGGCGGGGGGCGTAGGCCTGGTAGACGGTGATGGTGGTGTCGGTGTGCGATGCGCGGATCTGGCGGTTCGGTACCTCTGGCATGCGCCCAGGGTGCGGGGTTGTCCGGGCGGCCCGCCAGCCGATTTTCCTGCGGTGCGGTGCGGTGCGGTGCGGTGCGCCGCAGCGCGGTTCGGCGCCGTTGCCGGGGCTCCGCCCCGGACCCCGCGCCTCGAACGCCGGCGGGGCTGAAGTAGTCAGAGGTGGTCTTCCGCCAGTTCCGCCACGCCCGTGATGCGGTGGAGGGCATAGGTGCGGACCTCGTCCGCCGTGTGGTCGTAGCCCGTGACGAAGCCGCCCTCCACGCGGACCGGGGCGATGACCCGCTGGCTGGCCGCGCCGTCCGCGTTCACGTAGCCGATCCACACCGCCGAGCCCGTCAGGGCGGCCGCCTGCACCGTCGCCAGGGTCTCCGCCGCGCTCGTGCGCGGGAGTTCGCCGGGGACGACGGTCGACGGAGCCGGCTCCTTGCGGACCGCCGTCGCCGCCAGGTCGCCCGCGCGGATGGCCCGTACGGCCGCCCCCAGCAGGGTGTCGTCCGGGACCGGCGGACCGTCCGGCACCGGTACGGGCGCCTGGCGTGCCGGAGTGCGGTGGGCGTCGGCGCGGGCCACCAGTACGTCGCCGGTACGGGATTCCGCGGCCGGCGCGTAGCCCATCGCCCGCAACCCGTCGAGGAGGGCGGTGGGCTCGGCCTGGGCGGCCAGCACGGTCGGGGCGAGGCGGCGCAGGCCCAGCCCGGCCGAGCGTTTGTCGGCCAGGATCTCGCCCAGCATGGCGTCGTCGTCGCAGCGGACGTACGACGAGGCCGCGCCGACGCGGAGGTGGCCGTGGCGGCGGGCGACGTCGTCGATCAGGTAGGCCAGCGGCTGCGGGACCGGGGTGCGGCTGTGCTCCGTGAGGAAGGCGTGCAGGTCGGCGGCGGCGTGCCCGGCGTCCAGGGCGCGGCGCACCGACCCGGGCGTGAAGCGGTACACGGTCGCCCCGCCCTTGGACTCCACGTCGGCGAGCACCGCCAGGGTGTCCCCGAGCGGCCGGCGCAGCGGGCCGGGGGCCACCGCCGTCAGGTCGGCCTGGAGCAGGACGTGGTCCACCGGCTCGGGAAGGAGCGGCGCCAACAGCGGTGCCGGGTCGCGGTGTTCCAGCAGGGCGCGGCCGAAGGCGCTCAGCGCGCCCCGTCCGGTGATCCCGAGGACCTCCGCCTCCGTCAGGGTCCAGTGCGCGAGGCGGGCCCGCAGATCGCTCGCGCTCCGTACGGGACGCTCCCACGCGAGCCGGTCCAGCAGCGCGTCCGGGTCGGGGGAGGCTCCCTCGGGCAGGGCGGCGAGGAGTTCCAGGACCCGGCGGCGCACCTCGGGGGCGGCGGAGCGGTCCAGGTCGGGGCCGAGCACCGACAGGGTGCGGCCCTTGGCGTCCTGCTCGCCGGCCAGCCCGGCCGTACGGGTCGCGGGCAGCCAGGCGGCCGCCAGCGCCGACCACCGCTCGGCGGGCGGCAGTTCGCACCAGTCGTCGAAGGCGGGGGTGGGCGCGTACCGCTCGTCGGCCTCCCCGTCGCTGGCCAGCAGCCCGGCCGCGTAGGCCAGTTCGATCCAGAACGCCGCCTGCGGCTCGGCCGTGTCCAGGGTGACCGCGGCCCGCTTCAGGTCCCGTACGGACAGCCCGCCCGCGCGCAGCACCGGCGGACCGGCGTGCTCCCAGGACTTCACCAGCTCCTCGACGGTGGACAGCGCGGCCAGCGCCTGCCCGGCGGCGTTCGCGTCCACAAGCTGTGGACGGTGCTCGCGGTGCGCCGGCACCGGCGGGGGCACCGGCGCGGTGTCCCGGTGCGCGAGCCCGCCGCGCAGGTGCAGCGCCACCTCGCGGGGCAGTACGACGGTCCGCGCCGAGGCCGGCAGCAGCAGCCCGCGGTCGCGCAGCCAGCGCACCGGCACGGTCGGATTCGGGGTCACCTCCCCGTACGGCGGCCCCCACACCAGCCGCCCCAGCACCTGGTGGGCTTCCGCCGGGGCCTCGTCGAGCAGGGCGGACATCCGCTCCGGGTCGGTGAACAGCCCGGTCAGCGCGGTCACCGCGGACACCGGGTCGTGGGTGGCGGGCAGCCCGACGGCCGCGACGATCTCCTGGATCCGGGTCGGCGACATCCCGGCCGTGGCCTCGGCGACCGTCGGCCCCAGGCCGGTCGGGGAGGGCCGCTGGGCGGAGGGCGCGAGCAGCTCGCGGGCGGTGCGCACCAGGCGCAGCCGGTCCTCGCCGCCCCACACCAGGGCCTGGTCGCGCAGGGTGCCCAGGGCCCGGGGCAGCGCGGCGCGGGCCCCGTTGTCCTCGCCGGTGGTCCCCTCCTCGCCGGTCAGCAGGGACTCCAGCACCTCGTACGGGCACGGGTCCGGGGCCACCGCGAGCGCCTCGGCGGTCTGCAGCGCGAACCGGTCCATGCGCTCCAGCGCGCGCACCACCGAGGCCCGGGTCCCGGCGCGGGTGGCCAGCTGGGTGACGTCGCCGGGCACCGGGTTCAGCAGGTCGGGGCGGGCGCGGAGCAGGGCGGCGAGCGCCGCGTCGTCGCGGGCGCGCAGCGCCTCGGCGAGGGAGCGCGGGGCTCCGCTTCCGCCGGATCCTCCCGCAGTGCTTGCCTCGGGCACAGTCGCCTCCCGGTCGCGTCGGCCGGTCAGTGGGCCGGTTCCCATCCGGCCAACGGTATCCGCTGCGCCCGCGGCCGCTCCACGGGCGCACGCGCTACCTTTCCGAGAGGCGGTACGGGAGGAGCCGGGGCATGGGGATCGAGAGCGACCATCTGGTCTACGAATATCTGAGCCGTGTCGGGGACTTGGCGCAGCGGCGGCAGCTGTCCTCCGGCGACCGCATGCGGCTGGTGGCGGGGCTGCGGGACGAGATCGACCGTCGGCGCGCCAAGTACGACCCCGAGACCCCGGCCGCCGTACGCCGCATCCTGGAGCGGATCGGCACGCCGGAGGAGGTCCTGGACACCCTGTCGGGGGCCTCCTCCCACGGGGCACCCGAACCGGACCCCGCCCCCGCGGTGCCCACCCAGCGGGGGCCCGGCCCGCTCCGCCGCAAGCAGGTGCCCGCGCCGCGCCCGGCGGCGGAGCCGCGGAACGTGCCGCCGCACCTGGCCGGGCTCGACGAACTCGGCCCCTCCGGCTCCGGCGGGGAGGAGCCCGACTGGTGGCGCGTCACCCCGGGCACGTACGGGGCGGGGCCGCAGGTCGAGGGCTTCGCGGGTGGCATCGAGATCCCGGACCTGTTCAAGGAGGGCCCGGAGGAGGAGACCGCCGAGCCGGCGGGGCCGCCGCCCGGCCCGCCGGAATCCCGCGCGCGGACCCTCGTACGGTTCCTGCGGGAGCGGCGGCGAGCGAAGGCGGAGGCGGCGGCCCCCGAACCCGCGGCCGAGGCCCCGGCCGCGGCGCGCCCCCGGCCCAACGCCTTCCTGCTGCTGGCCGCGGCCGTCCTGGTGGTGGGCGCGGTCACCGGCTACTGGCTGCTGCTCGTCGTCGGCTGGCTCCTTCCGTACGCGTCGCGCGTGCTGCGCCCCGCCGAGCGCAAGTGGGCCGTCTTCGGCCCGCCCGGCGCGGTCCTCGCGGGGGCGGCGGTGTGGCTGTGGGGCCGCATGAACGGCAAGTGGGGCGAGTCCCTCGCGGAGGACCAGCTGAGCGGGGTCCTGCACGGCATGTGGCCATGGCTCCTGCGCGGCGCGGCGCTGGCCTCGGTCCTGTACCTGGTGTGGCGGGCGCGGCGGCGGTGATCGGGCGCCTTGCGCGGGTGGGGCTTGTACGGGCCGGGGCGCGGGTTGGGGTTGTACGGATTCACGCGCTTGCGGGGGCTTAACCCCCCGAGCTCCCCACTCCCGGGCGATGGCTGCCCGCCCGCCCCCCTCGGTGGTGACGCGGGGGCGGGGGCGCCCGGTGCAGCGGGGCCTGTACGCATTCACGCGCTTGCGGGGCCTCCACCCCCTCCGAACGCCGTATTGCGGTTCACCCCGAGTGCACGCGGAGCTGGGAGCTTCGTAGTGTGCGGGGTCAGAGCCGCTCGGCGAGGAGCAGTGCGAGGGGACCTCCTTGAAGGAGGAACCGGCCTTCGGCGGCGGCGGTGATGGCGTCCTGTATGGGCCACCACATGAGCTTGAAGTCGTCTTCTCCCTCGGCTGGTTCCTGGGGGCCGAGTGTGAGTCCTTCGGCGAGGAACAGGTGGACGCGGGCGGTGGAGCCGAGGGTGATGGCGTACGAGCCGAGGGGACGCCAGGACTGGGCGGTGATCCCGGCCTCTTCGCGGAGTTCTCGCTGGGCGCACTGCTCGGGGGTCTCACCGGGCTCCATTCGGCCGCCGGGGAGGAAGAGGTATTCGCCGCCGTGCTTCGGGAACCGTGAGGTGAGGAGGGCCACCAGGCCGTTCTCGTCCCGGGCCGCGATCACGGCGGCGTCGCGCATCTCGTGTTGTGCGTCCATGGTTCGAGCGTAGTGAGGGTCAGAGCAGCGTGGAGGCGAACGGCACATTCGTCACCGTGGGGTGGATGATCCCCCGGCCGTGGTATCCATCCTCTCCGAAGGCGTCGCCGTGGTCGGCGCAGATGATGACGAGCCACTGCCTTTTCGCGGTGAGCCCGGCGACCAGGCGGCCGAGGTGTTCATCGGCGTAGGCGAGGGCTGCGGCCTGGGATGCCCACGTGTTGGTGCTCTGGTTGAGGTAGTGGCCATGGGGGACGTGGGTGGCGGAGACGTTGACGAAGAGGAACAGCGGCTGGCTGTCGTGCTGCTCGGCGATGGTGAGGGTGTGGTCGACCTGGTGGCGGGTGGAGTCCTGTTCGGGTGAGCAGAACTCTGGGCGCCAGTGGTCTTCCTGGAACATGGCGGGGAGGACGGAGCCAAGTGGCGTCTCGCGGGAGAAGTAGGTGACACCGCCGATGCAGATGGTGCGGTAACCGTGCTGGATGAGTCCTTCGAGGAGATTCGGGGCGTCGAATACGAATGTGCCGGGGTCGACTTTCTTGAACGCGGGCGGCCGGCACTCCCAGAGACGGGGCGGCTGGTGGGGCTGCGGGAGCTTGGGCAGGAAGCCGGAGAAGAACGCCATGTGGGCGGGGAGGGTGAAGGTGCCCGGCGTCCGTCGCTCTTCCCACTGGCCGCCGGGGAGGATCTTGGCGAGGCGGGGGGTCTGTCCGGCGTGGAGGGCGGCGCGGGCCACGTCGTAGCGCAGGGAGTCCAGGGTGACGAAGAGGATGCTCGTCCCGGACCGGATGATCTCGGCGGCGTCGATCACTGGATGACCTCCGCGTAGGGCTGGATACGACCCTTGCAGCCGCTGTTGACCGGGATGGGGACGCGGTCCTCGGCGATCATGATGCGGATCAGGGAGAGGCCGGTGTCTTCGGTGAGCGGGGCGCCGTAACGGTCGTACAGCGTGAGGGTGGCGGTGTCGCCGGTTGTCGTGACGCGCATCCCGGGCACGCCGTCGGCCTCTTTCATCGCGGCCAGCAGCGTCTTCACGTCCGCGTTGCCCAGGTCGAGGACGTGACAGGCGTAGTGCTGGGCGTTGATAGCACCCAGGCACATGCGGTCGAAGAACGGGGCGGTGGCCGGCTGCCCGTCGTAGGCGACGACGATGCGGTGCGCGCGGGCGGTGACGACAAAGCAGGTTGCCATCCACCACGCCACCGCGGGGTGGATCTCGTCGGGGAACCGGCCCGTGGCGCCCCCGGCCTGGATGACGGCCGCGGTGTCGATGGGGTTAAGCACGCTGGCGCTCCAGGTGGGCTGTGATGATGTCGGCGAGGTCGTCCGGGGTCATGCCGTCGGTGTCCAGCGCGGTCGCGGTGGGGTCGGTGGCGGCGACCAGTTCGAAGCACTCGCGGAGGGCCTTGAGGCGGCCGGGGACGCCGAAGAGGTCGGTGTCGTCCTGCTTGGTGTCGTCCTTGACCGCCATGCGCTCTCGGAGGGTCGCGTCCGAGCAGGTCAGATAGAACGTGTGGCCGGGGGCCAGGAGGTAGGGCTGGAACGGGGCCAGGAGGGCGTCCACATCGTCGGGGGCTACCCCGTGGATGGCGGCGTGACAGGCGGTGACGGAGGCCGCGTACCGGTCGGCGATGACGGGGCCGGTGGCGAGGGCGCGGCGGATGCGGTCGGAGACGTGCAGCAGCCCGGACAGGTAGAACACGAGGACTGGGAGGGGCTGCATGCGGTGGGCTTCGGCGGACCATCCGGAGTGCGGGGGCGCGAGGGTGTGCAGGACGGTGCCGCCCAGGCGTTCGGCGAGGATCGCGGCGAGGGTCGACTTCCCGATCCCGGACACGCCTTCCAGGTTGATGAAGGGGTGACCGCTGTCCTCGCCGTGGGCGAGGGGTTCGAACGGCAGGGGCAGCAGATGCGTGCGGGTCTGGGTCACAGGGTCCCCTCGGTGAAGGCGGTGACGTGTCCGGCGATGGCTTCGGCGATGGCCTCGGGTTTGTCCAGGAGATCCCGCAGGTTCAGGCGCAGGTCGTCGCGCAGGAGGCAGGGTTGGAGACCGCCGGCGTGGTCGGCGCGGAGGGACCAGAAGCCTTCGACGCACTTGGGGCGGACGGGGCAGGTGCCACACTGGCCGACGTGATGGCGGCCGAGGCCGCGGTGGATGACGTCGATCTCCACGCCGTCGACCCGGAAGACGCGGCGCCCCTGGCCGACTCCGGTGATCTCGGTCCGCTCGTCGCTGGTGAGCGTGCGCAGGTGACGGATGATGTCGTCCGCGGGAACGGCGGAGGCGGCGCGGTTGTCGTTGAAGTCGGTGCCCACCAACTCGATGAACTGCATGGGCATGCGCCGGTCGAGTGCGAAAGTTAGGATGTCGCGGACCTCGTGGGCGTTCTCCTTTTGGAGCAGACAGTTCAGCTCCACGTTCTCGAAGATCTCGCGGGCGGCTTCGATCCCGTCCAGGACGCAGCCAATGCCGATCCGCGTGCCCGCGATGGCCTTGAACGACTCGTCGGAGAAGTAGTGCAGCGACACCTTCACCGTGTCGAGCGGGGTCTTGGCGAGCCACGACTGGTGGGTGCGAACGCGGGTGCCGTTGGTGATCAGCGTGTACGACCCGTCTGGGCCGCTCGGGCGCAGCCCCGTCAGCACATCCCGGGCGAGCGGGGAGGTCAGCGGCTCGCCCCCAGTGAAGAAGACGCGCTTGAGGCCGGCGTCCATCACCGCGTTGATGACGGTAAGGAAGTCGGCGGCTCCGTAGTGGCGGGTACGCGGTTGCCGGATGCGGTCCCGGCGAGTGACCGGTGGCGGTACGTCGGCCTCGTTGTGGCAGAACCAGCAGGCCACGTTGCACCGAGGGGTGAGGGAGACCCGGAACTGTCCGCCGAGGTGCGCGAAGTTCCGGAACGCCGTCCAGTCCACCGGGGGCTCGGCGAACGGTAAGAGGGTGGTCATGGTGGTGCTCCTCTCGATCGGCTTCGAGTGGTGCGAGTTACGCCGGTTCGATGTTGCTGGCCGCGGTGGTCCAGGTGATGCCGGAGGGAGGCCGGATGTGGGCGACGCGGACGGTGCCGTGGCTGTGCACTTCGTGGGTGACGGCGTCCAGGGTGCCGATGCACTTCGAGGCGATGTCCCGGACCTGGCGGTGGAGCAGGGGGTGCTGCTCGTGGCCGGTGTGGTCGACGGGGTACATCAGGCGTCGTCCTCCTGGTCCTGGAGCCGCATCCGGGCGAAGAACCGTTCGAGGCCGTGCTCGGCACGATCCCGGAGTTCCGGAGAGGGCTCGCCGAACCCGTCCCAGGGGGTGAAGTCGTGGCCGATCGGCTTGCCGGGCTGTCTGCGGGGAAGCGGTGCGGGCATCGCGGGTGCTCCTCTTCGAGGGGATGCAGCAGCGCACCGTGCGACATGGGGGACGGAGCGGTGCCCTGCTGCTGGGCGGCCACCCTGCGGGGGGCGGCGTGATGCCCAGTGAACCGGCCGGAACCCGAGCCGGAACAGGAAAGGCTGCCGTCGACTTGCTCCCGTCCGACCGGAAAACTTTGCCCGCGCATTACCCGGTGCCTGGTGCGGACAGTGGGGGTGCGGCTACGTTCTGTCGCATGGGAGTGAACGTCATCCTTAAGGCCCGGATGGGTGAACTCGGCCTGACGCAGGACGAATTGGCACGTCAGATGAACAACGCGCTCCACAAGATCACCGGCAGGCCGGGCGATGTCTCCGCACGGTCGGTGCGGAACCTGCTCAGCGGCGCGACCCGGCGCCCGATCGGCCGTACATGTGCCGCACTGGAAGAGGTGTTCGCCTGCCCCGTCGCCGACTTAGGGTTCGGCCCACCACGTACCGCAGCACACTCGGAGGACCCTGTGCTCCGCCGTACCTTCCTTGTCGCAGCAGCAGGAACCGCCATTGCCGCCAGCCCTGTAGGCCGAACGCGGCTGGGGCAGTCCGACGCCGACCGGTTCCACCTGGAGTACACCGAGCTACTGCGCGACGACTCGCGCATCGGCGGGGCGCGGCGCATCGAGAACCGGGCCGTCGAGCTCGCGGCGCGTATCCAGTCCTCGCTCGCCGGTGGGGGCGCCTCGGACCGCTTCCAGCGGCAGGCGTACCGGCTCGCGTCCGACGTCACGTGCCTGGCGGCCTTCGCCGCCATCGACGCGAGCACACCGCTGCGTGCACGCGCCCATCTGGACAAGGCCCTCGCCCTCGCGGGACTCGCACGTGACAGTGAGGCCACGTATCGGGTCTGGGACCACCTGATGCTCACCTCCAGCCAGCGGGAGAACCATGGCGAGGCGGCGGCCGGCGCGGAGGTGTTGAAGCGTTCGTCGGTGGCCCGGTGTGACCCGTTGTACGCGTCGCTGGGGCACATGCGGCACGCCAATGCCCTGGCCAGGCTTCGTCAGCCTGCGGAGTCCCTGCGGGCCCTGAACCTCGCGGAGAAGGCATTCGGACGTACCCGGGGCGAGCAGCCGTCGGCGTGGATCACGTTCTACTGCCGCGCCGAGTTCGACGCCCTGTCCTCGTACGTCTGGACGGCGCTCGGGGAACACGAGAGAGCCGAATCGTGTCTTCACCGCACCCTCGCCGCCATCCCCGACGGCATGGTCCGCAACAAGGCGCTCTACACCGCGCATCTGTCTCTGGCCCAGGCGAGGCAGGGAGAGGTGGAACTGGCGTGCGCGACCGGGCGGCAGGCTCACGGGATGCTGCTGTCGGCTTCCGGGTCGCGGCGTACGACGAACACGCTGGCCAGCACGCGCCAGGTGATCGAGGCCACGGGCACGAAGGCGCCCGAGGTCGTGAGCTGGATCGAGGAGTCCCGCCAATGGATCTGAAGACGTACACGCACGCCGACGCCCAGGACGTGCGGTCCCTGCTCCTTGACATCCACGACGAGGTATACGCGGACGATCCCGACCCGTTCCACTCGCGTGAACGCTTCTCGTACTTCGTCGACCTGTGGTCAGGGCGCGAGGACTGGCTGTGCGTATCGGGGTGGGAGAACGGAGGCCCGGTCGGCTACGCGTACGGCTCGAAGTTCAAGCCGGGCGGCTGGTGGAAGGGAACGGACCGTCCGAAGGGTGTGCGTGGCCGGATCTTCGCTCTGTCCGAGCTGATGGTGATGCCCGAATGGCAGGGGACCGGACGGGCGCGGCAGATCCATGACGCACTGCTCCAGTCGGTTGACGTCGACTTCGTGACGCTGCTCGTGGACTCCGCGCATCACAGAGTGCAGGGCTTGTACGAGAAGTGGGGCTACGTGAAGCAGGCCGAAGCCAAGCCGTCCGACGACTCCCCGCTGTACGCGGTGATGGTGCAGGATCTGCGGACCGCCTGACCCCGAAACAGCGAGTGCCCCCGCTGGCCCCCGAACTGCGAAGCCACCGACCCGCAGGCCGACCTGCCGGAGCGGAACGCCGCTTGGCCCGACCCCGGCCGACAATCTGCCGGGCCTCGGCCTCGCGCCCGGCGGGTGGGCCGCGCGGGGCGCCCGCGCTCAGCCGCCCGGGATCGTCTGCTGCGGCTGCTCCAGCGGGTTGGCGTCGGCGGTTTTGACCAGGTCGATGAAGGCGGGGTCCTTGGCGAGTTCCAGGAGCTGGTCGTTGGTGACGGGTGCCGAGGTGTTCGAGGCGTCGTGCGGGGCGACGGCCAGCCTGATGTTGCTCTTGCCGTACCGGAAGGAGAGCTCGGTCTCGGTGACGTTGCCGTTGTTGACCGGCATCGTCACGGCCGTGGCCTCGATGCCGCCGGGCAGGGTGGACTTCTTGCAGACCATGCCCTTCACGTCCGCGCAGGGCTTGTTGTTGGAGTCCGAAGCCGACGGACGGATCGAGAAGATGATGACGAAAGTCTTGCCGTCCTTCGTTCCCTGGTACATGCGGACGTTGAGGTCGGTCCGCTGCACGGTGCCCACCGTCGGGGGCAGCAGAGCCTGGAGCACGCCGACCGCCTGGTTCTGGAAGTTCTCCTGCCGGGTCCGCTCGGCGGCCGGCAGGTCGGCCATCGAGGATTCGCCCGGGGTCGGTTCCAGGTGGACCGGCGGCTGCGGCCCGGTGCCCGACGGCGGTGCGGCCACGTTGACCGTTCCGGACACCTGCCGGCCGCCGCCGACGTCCGACAGCGACACGGCCCCGGCCACGCCGATCGCGGCGACGGCCAGTACCCCGCCGCCGATCGCCACCCGGACGCGCGCCTTGCGGCGCCGCCCCTGGGCGAGGGCCGCGCCCGTCAGGTCCGGCAGTGGGGGCAGGTCCGCGGTCGTACGGTCCATCGCGTCGCGGACCAGCAGTGCGGCCCGGTCGTCCGGGACTTCGTAGAGGTCTTCGGTGGTACCCATGACGTCTCCTCAGTTCTCGGTGGCGTAGATGTGGGCCTCGCCGAGCTGCGTGCGCAGCTTGGCCAGGGCGCGCGAGCACTGGCTCTTGACCGTTCCCTCGCTGCACCGCAGCAGCTCCGCGACCGTGCCGACGCTCAGGTCCTCCCAGTAGCGCAGGACGACCATGGCGCGGGCCCGCGGCGGTAGCTCGGCCAGCGCGGCGAGCAGGGTGACGCGCAGCTCGGCGTGCTGGGGGAGCGGCGGCGGGTCGGCGCGCGTGTGGGCCAGGAGGTCCCGCAGTCGACGTCGCTGTTCGGCGAGGAAAGTACGGGTCAGTACGGTCCTGGCGTACGCGTCGGGACTCTCGGCGGCGGACACCTTCCGCCAGTGCTGGAACAGCTTCGCGAGCGTCGTCTGGGTCAGATCGCGTGCGCGGTCGGTGTTCCCGCACAACAGGTACGCGGTCCGGTACAGCTTGCGCTGACTGGCCCGGGCAAAGGCTTCGAAGTCCCGGCCGGAGTCGTGTTCGGTGCCTGGTGGCATCCGCCCTCCCCTTTTCACATCGTGTCTTTCACCCTGTCCTGAGTGCTGCCGCACGGAAAAGGTTGAGCACGAGTTTGCGGGCTCGGCGGATGGCTGTCCGTTCGGCCTCAGACGCCGCCGGGTGCACCCCACGGCGCGCTCGGGATGACCAGGGGGGAGGCCGTGATCGGGTCCGGGATGACGATCGCGTCGAGGCCGAAGACCTCGCGGACCAGCTCGGCGGTGACCACCGCGGACGGCGGGCCCTCCGCGACCACGCGGCCCGCCTTCATCGCCACGAGGTGATCGGCGTAGCGGGCGGCCTGGTTGAGGTCGTGGAGCACTGCCACCACCGTGCGGCCCCGGTCGCGGTTGAGCCGCCGGACCAGGTCCAGGACCTCCACCTGGTGGGCGATGTCCAGGAAGGTGGTCGGCTCGTCCAGGAGCAGGAGGTCCGTGTCCTGGGCGAGGGCCATGGCGATCCAGACGCGTTGGCGCTGTCCGCCCGAGAGGGCGTCCACCGGCCGGTCCGCCAGCTCGGCCACCGAGGTGCGCGTCATCGCCTCCGCGACGGCGCGCTCGTCCGTCTCCGACCACTGCTGCCACCAGTGCTGGTGCGGCTGCCGCCCCCGCGCCACCAGGTCCGCGACCGTGATCGCCTCCGGGGCCACCGGGGACTGCGGGAGCAGCCCGATGGTCTGCGCGATCTTCCGGGTCGGCATCGACGACAGCGCCGCACCGTCCAGCAGCACCGCCCCCGAGCGCGGCCGCAGCAGCCGGCCCAGGGCCCGTAGCGTCGTCGATTTCCCGCACGCGTTCGGGCCGACGATCACCGTCACCTTCCCGTCGGGCACGGCGAGGTCCAGGTCCTCCACCACCACCCGGTCCTCGTACGCGAGCGTCAGTTCACGGGCGGAGAGACGGGACGCCGTCGGGTTCATGCCTTGCCTCCAGTGCGGCTGCGGACGATCAGCCAGATCAGGTACGGGGCCCCGACGGCGGCCGTCAGCACGCCCACCGGAAGCTCGGTCGGGGACAGGAGACGACGGGCCAGCAGGTCACCGAGTACGACGATCAGCGCGCCCGTCAGGGCCGAGCACAGCAGCGGGATCTGCGCGGTCCGCGTCATGCGCCGCGCGATCTGCGGCGCGAGCAGCGCCACGAAGTCGATCGGGCCGGCCGCGCCCGTGGCCACCGAGGCCAGGACGACACCGAGGGCGATGAGTCCGAGCCGGACCCGGCCCAGCCGGACCCCGAGCGCCGTGGCCGTGTCGTCGTCGAGGGAGACGGTGCGCTGGGCCCGCGCCGCCCACAGCACGCCGGGGAGCAGCAGCAGGAGGACCCAGGCCAGCGGCTCGCCGACGTCCCGGCCGCGGCCGTTCAGCGAGCCCGTCATCCAGATCTGGGCCTGCTGGGCGACGAGGTAGTCCCCCTTGGTCATCAGCAGGGTCGTCACCGACCGCAGGGCGATGGCGAAGCCGATGCCGATCAGCACGAACCGCGCCGCGTGCAGACCGCCCCGCCACGCGAAGACGTAGACGAGGACGGCCGCGACGAGACCGCCGAGCACCGAGAGGTACGGCAGTACGGCGTACGAGGTCACGCCGAAGGTCAGCGCGGCGACCGTGACCGCGCTCGCGCCCTGGCTGATGCCGATGATGTCGGGGGAGGCCAGCGGGTTGCGGGCCACGGTCTGGATCAGCGCGCCCGCGACCCCGAAGGCGAGGCCGACGAGCAGCCCGACCGTCATCCGGGGCAGCCGCAGGGTGCCGACGACCAGTTCGTCCGGGGACGGCTGCCCGAGGACCACCTTCACCACTTCGCCCGGTGCCACGAACGACTCGCCGACCGAGAGGTAGACCACGCAGACCGCGGTCAGGAGGACGGACAGGGCCAGCGCCACGAGCGCCGCCCGCCGGTGCAGCAGGAAGGAGCCGCGCCCGGCCCGGAGCAGGGTGTGGCCGTACGGTACGGAACTCACGCCGCCACCGCCTTGCGGCGTACGAGGGTGACGAGGAACGGCACCCCGATGAGCGCCGTCATCACCCCGGCCGGAACCTCGCCCGGCGGCACCACGATCCGCCCGATCACATCCGCGACGAGGAGCATCACCGGCCCGATCAGCGCGGCCATCGGCAGCGCCCAGCGGTGGCCGCCGCCCACGAGGGCGCGCGCGATGTGCGGCACGGCCAGCCCGATGAAGGCGATCGGCCCGGCGGCCGCGACCCCGGCGCCGGTCAGCACGGTCGCGCCGAGCCCGCCGACGATCCGTACGGCCGCCACGTTCTGCCCGAGCCCCCTGGCCACGTCCTCGCCGAGCGCCAGCGCGTCCAGACCGCGCGCCACCGACACCACCAGTACGGCTCCCACCAGCAGGAACGGCCAGATCTGGTGCACCACCTGGGCGTCCCGCCCGGCCACCGAGCCGACCTGCCAGAAGCGGAACTCGTCGAGGGCCGAGGCCTTCGTCGTCAGCACCCCCGTGGTCACCGACACCAGCAGCGCGTTGATCGCGGCCCCGCCGAGCGCCAGCTTCACCGGGGTCGCGCCGCCACGCCCGCGCGAGGCGATGGCGTAGACGGCGACCGAGGCGATGGCCGCCCCCGCGAAGGTGAACCACACGTAGCCGCTCAGCGTGTGCACCCCGGCGAAGGCGATGGCGCAGACGACGGCGACCCCGGCGCCCTGGCTGACGCCCAGGATGCCGGGGTCGGCGATCGGGTTGCGGGTGATGCCCTGGAGCGCGGTCCCGGCGAGGGCCAGGGCCGCGCCGACTATCAGGGCGATCAGGGTGCGCGGGACGCGCAGGGTGCGGACCACCTCGGCGTCGGGGCCGCTCGCCCCGTGCACCAGGGCGTCCCAGACGGTCGCGGGCGGGACGGGGCGGGCGCCCACGGCGAGGGAGAGGACCACCGCGCATATCAGCGCGGCGAGGGCCGCTGCCGTCCACCCGATACGACGGGTCGTCAGGGCGCGTCGGGGAACGGGGGCAGACATGTCACCTATTTCATGCATTTCATGATCTGGTAAGGCGACCCTGAGTGTACGTTCCCCCGCTGTTGGCCCGGAGGCCGGTCCTCCGGTCTGCTCGCCTCGGCACAATGGCCGGTATGAACCTCACCGTCGGCTTCGACCTCGACATGACCCTCATCGATTCCCGCCCGGGCATCAAGGCCGCCTACCAGGCCCTGTCGGCCGAAACGGGTGTGTTCATCGACGCCGACGCGGCGATCACGCGGCTCGGGCCGCCGCTGGACGAGGAGCTCGCGTACTGGTTCCCGGAGGCCGAGATTCCCGCCATGGCGGACCGCTACCGGGAGATCTATCCCACATACGCCATCGAGCCGACCCCGGCGATGCCGGGCGCGCGCGAGGCGGTCGAGGCCGTCCGCGCGCTCGGCGGCCGCGCGATCGTCGTCACCGCCAAGCACGAGCCCAACGCGCGCCTGCACCTGGCGCACCTGGGCATCGAGCCGGACGCGGTCATCGGCTGGCTGTGGGCGGAGGCCAAGGCCGGCGCCCTGCGCGAGTACGGGGCCCAGGTCTACGTCGGCGACCACGTCGGCGACGTCCGCGGGGCCCGCAAGGCGGGCGCGCTGTCGGTGGTGGTGCCGACGGGTCCGTGCCCCGAGCCGGAACTGCGGGAGGCGGGCGCCGACGTGGTGCTCGCGGACCTCACCGAACTGCCGGGATGGCTCGCGCGGTACGTCGCCGAGCAGGAGGCCGTTCCGGCGGTCGGAGCCTAGGCCGTCTCTTCCGGATCTTGCTCCCCCAGCTACCGCTGGGAGGTGCCCCCAGACCCGCGCCGCCCGGCACCGCACCTCGCTGCGTTGTCGAGGCACCCAAGTACGTCCAGTAATCGGGCGCCTCTCCGCCTTGCGATGCACGGCACCGGACGACGCGGGCTTAACCGGCAAGATCCGAAAGAGACGACCTAGGCGCTCTGCGAGGCCCGTGCCTCGCGCCGCTGCGCCGCGGCCGAGCGGAGCACGCCCGCCGCGGCGAGCGCGAAGCCGACGCCCATCAGCATGCACACGGCCCACGCGTACGACGGGAACGGGTCCGTGCCGAGGAACAGCGGGGCCATCGTCACCAGCGTGGCCACGGCGCCCACGATGAAGACGATGCCGCCGGCCCGGACCAATGCGTCACCGGGCCACGCTTCGTCGGAATGAGGAGTAACAGTCACCTCACCAGGGTAGTTCCCTTGCCTGAAGCAGCCGACGGCGTAGGGCCGGGGAACGTCTTGTCACACGGCCCGGGACCATTAGCCTTGAGGTGGCGGGTCACACATGACCCGCTGCGCTGTTATCCGGAGCCGTTCCGCGGACTCCGGACCCCGACGAGCACAAGGACAGAGGACGGACGTGCCTACCGGCAAGGTCAAGTGGTTCAACAGTGAGAAGGGCTTCGGCTTTCTCTCCCGCGACGACGGCGGCGACGTCTTCGTCCACTCGTCGGTGCTCCCTGCCGGGGTCGACTCGCTCAAGCCCGGCCAGCGCGTCGAGTTCGGCGTCGTCGCCGGCCAGCGCGGTGACCAGGCACTTTCGGTGACGGTCCTGGACCCGGCGCCGTCCGTCGCGGCGGCCCAGCGCCGCAAGCCCGACGAGCTCGCCTCCATCGTGCAGGACCTCACGACGCTGCTCGAGAACATCACCCCGATGCTGGAGCGCGGCCGGTACCCCGACAAGGTGCACGGCACGAAGATCGCCGGACTGCTGCGCGCGGTGGCCGACCAGCTCGACGTCTGAGTCCCCGCCGCAACCCGTCGTACAGGTGCGCCCCGCCACTCGAAAGAGCGGCGGGGCGCACCCGTTCGCGGCTACGGGAAGCTCAGCGCGCCCGACGGAATGGCCGGTACCAGTCCCTCGGCGGCGGCCCGCGTCAACAGCCCGCGCACGGCCGCGTAGCCGTCCTCGCCGAGGTCGGCGGTGAACTCGTTGACGTAGAGCCCGATGTGCTGGTCGGCGACGGCCGGGTCCAGCTCCTGCGCGTGTGCGCGGACGTACGGGCGGGAGACCTCCGGGTCCTCCCAGGCCATCAGGACCGACGTACGGGCGGACTCGGCGAGCGCGCGCAGCCGCTCCTCGCCCAGCGAGCGCTTGGCGATGATCGCGCCGAGCGGGATCGGCAGCCCGGTCGTGGACTCCCAGTGCTCGCCCATGTCGGCCAGGCAGTGCAGCCCGTAGTCCTGATAGGTGAACCGGGCCTCATGAATGACCAGTCCGGCGTCCACCCGGCCGTCGCGCACCGCCGGCATGATCTCGTTGAAGGGCAGCACGACCACCTTGCCGACCCCGTCGGGCAGCACGTCCGCCGCCCACAGCCGGAACAGCAGGTAGGCGGTGGAGCGTTCGCTCGGCACGGCGACGGTCTGGCCGGCCAGGTCCACGCCCGCCTCGCGCGTGAGCACGAGCGGCCCGCAACCACGCCCCAGCGCCCCGCCGCACGGCAGCAGCGCGTACTCCTCCAGTACCCAGGGCAGGACGGCGTACGACACCTTCAGTACGTCCAGCTCGCCACGCTCGGCCATGCCGTTGGTGATGTCGATGTCGGCGAAGGTGACGTCGAGGGCGGGCGCGCCCGGGACGCGGCCGTGCGCCCAGGCGTCGAAGACGAAGGTGTCGTTGGGGCAGGGCGAGTAGGCGATCTTCAGCGATTCACCGGTGCTCATGGCGTTGATGGCGTTCATGGCGTTCTCCCCAGTTCGCGAGTACGGGCCCCAGCGCGCGAAAGCCGTCGGCGAGGGCGGCGAGCGCGTCCCCGATCCGCCAGGCGGCACGGTCGCGCGGGCCCACGGCGTTGGACACGGCGCGGATCTCCAGTACGGGCAGCCCGTGCGCGGCGGCCGCCTCCGCGACCCCGAAGCCCTCCATGGCCTCGGCCCCGGCCAGCGGGTGCCGGGCCGCGAGCCCGGCGGCGCGGGCGGCGGTGCCGGTGACGGTGGAGAGGGTCAGCACGGGCGCGAGCAGCGCCCCGGTCGCCTCGGCGGCGAGGGCCGCCAGCTCGGCGGGCGGCAGGTGCACGCTGTGCCCGAAGCCCAGCGCCCGTACGTCGAGGAAGCCGTCGGGGGTCTCGGCCCCCAGGTCGGCGGCGACGATCGCGTCGGCCACGACGAGCGAGCCGACGGGGGCGGCGGGCTGGAACCCGCCGCCGATGCCCGCCGAGACGACGAGGTCGTACGGGCCCAGGGCCAGGGCGGTCGCGGCTCCGGCGGCGGCCGCCGCCGGGCCGACGCCCCCGACGACCACGTCGAAGGCGATGCCCGGGAGGTCCCGACGGGTGATCGGGTAACCCCCGGGAAGGGTGCGCGGCTCAGGACCGTTGGCGTCCGGATGAGGGGTGAGACCGGCAACGACGGAGTCTGCCTCCGCCGCCACCGCGGTCACGACGAGCGCGCGCACCGGTGCCGTCCGGCTACTTGAGCTTGAGGTTGAAGGTCCAGACGGAGAGCGGCTTGCCGTCCTCGCCGACCTGGACGAAGGCGAGCTTCTTGGAGGCCGGGGCCTCGCCCTGGCCGCCGGTCGCGAAGACGTCGGCGCCGGGGAAGCTGCGGTAGGTGTTCGAGGACGGCTCGGTGATGGGCTGGCCGTCCAGGACCGCCTGCCACTTCTTGCCGTCCTCGACGACCTCGGGCTCGACGCCGAGGCGCAGCGTGTCGCCGCGGGCGTACTCGACGGTCTTGGCGTCCTTGAGGTTGGTGAGGCAGTCCTGGACCTTGTCCATGGACAGGGGCTCCGTGCCGTCGTGGCAGGCGGCTTCGGCGGACACCGAGGAGGTGCCGACCGTCACGGTCGCCAGCGGTGTCGGCTTGTCGCAGGCGGAGAGGAAGAGGAGGCCGGCGGACACGGCTCCGAGGGCCGCGACGCTGCGGCGGGCCCTACCCGAGAAAAGCGGTGCGGTCATGAGCCGAAGGCTATCGGGCCCTTGGGCTGCGCCGCTGCACGGGGTACCGCTGGCCTGCGGCGCGGCGCGGTTCGCCTGCGGCGTCGCTGCCGGATCCGGCCCGCCCGGGTGCCCGGGTGCGGCTGCAAGATTCGGGGCTCCGCCCCGTACCCCGCTCCTCAAACGCCGGAGGGGCTGGATTTGGCTGGCCTCAGCCTTCAAGTGCACGCCCGACACACCCAGCCCCCCGGCGGGGGGCTGGGGGCGGAGCCCCCAGTTTCGGGAAGGGGCGGGGTGGGGGGAGGCCCCGCAGGGCCACCGCCCGCGCAGCGGCGGGGCTTACGCCACGCGGGGCCGGGGGGTGCCCTGGTGGTGATGGCGGGGGGCCGACAGGAGGCCGCGGAGGGCCATCGTCGTGCCCAGGGCGACCACGGCAGCCGCCACCGACATGCCCAGGACCCCGTTCAGGGGGAGGGCGATGCCGATCGCGCCGCCCAGGACCCACGCCACTTGGAGCAGCGTTTCCGAGCGGGCGAACGCCGAGGTCCGGACCGCCTCCGGAATGTCGCGCTGGATCATCGCGTCCAGCGACAGCTTGGCGAGGGCCTGGCAGAAGCCCGCCGTGGCACCGAGCACCGCCATCAGCACCCCGCTGAAGAAGATCGCCGCGAACACCGCCGCCGTCAGCGTCAGACACAGCACCGCCGCGATGATCCCCTCCGGCGCCCGCGCCCGCAGCCACGCCCCTACCGCCGTCCCGCACGCGTTCCCCACGCCAGCCGAGACCGCCACGATGCCCAGCGACACCGCCGCGCTCTGCCCCGACAGGGGATGCTCGCGCAGCAGGAACGCCAGGAAGAAGATCAAGAACCCGGACAGCGCCCGCATCGACGCGTTCGCCAGCAGCCCGCACAGCACCGACGGCGTCACCGTCCGCAGCCCCGGCCGCCGCGAGTGCGCCTCGTGCGTCGACAGCCGGGCCCGCCGCTCGCCCTTCGCCTCGTCCACCTTGTGCGGCAGCGAGAACGCCGCGAAGGTCCCCCAGATGAAGATCGCGCAGGCCCCGTACAGCGGCCACGGCGGGCCGATCGCGTGCAGCCCGGCGCCCACCGGCGCCGCCGCGCCCGTGGCCAGCAGGCCGGCCAGCGTGACCCGGGAGTTCGCTTTGACGAGTGAGAACTTCGGCGGCAGCAGCCGTGGCACCACCGCGCTGCGCACGACCCCGTACGCCTTCGAGGCGACCAGCACGCCCAGCGCCGCCGGATACAGCTCCAGCCCGCCGGTGGCCACCGCGCCCGACATCATCAGCGCCAGCAGCGCCCGCGTCAGCATCGCGGCCGCCATCGCCGCCCGCCGCCCGTGCGGCAGCCGGTCCAGCAGCGGACCGATCACCGGGGCCAGCAGGGTGAAGGGGGCCATCGTGATCGCCAGGTACAGGGCCACCCGGCCGCGTGCCTCGTCCGTGGGGACGGAGAAGAACACCGTCGACGCCAGCGCCACCGTGATCATCACGTCGCCGGCGCCGTTGATGGCGTGCAGCTCGATCAGTTTGCCGAGACCCGACTCACCGGCCCCGTGCGCGTGCGTGGCCCGCCGGATCCCGCGCGCCGTACCGGTGAAGGGCGTGTGCAGGGCACGCCCCAGGGCCCGGCCGGCCCGCCTGGCCGGTCCCGAGCCGCCGGCGGACGACCGTACGGGTGCCACAATCGCCATAGTGCCCCACCGGGCCCTCCGGGACCCCTTGCGGCGCGTCGCGGCCCGCCCGCTTGTCCGCGAATCGGACCTTGCATGTGGGCCCAAGGCGCCGGAGGAGGTAGCGTGCGTAGCGCGCCACCGGCGGTTGCTCTTGGCCGCGCGCCTCTTCGCGATCCCGCAGAATGGATAGCAGGTAGGTGCGCCCGGAGTCCGATCGGGTGCGGACGTCGACGCGGCCCTCTGGTCCGCTCCGCCCGCACTTCGTACGGACAGCACCGCCGGGTCGTTGTGGACGACAGTACGGACGGCGCACTCGTGAGACGGCGTAGGAGAGAACGAGACCAGTGAGTGCTGCGACGACGCGAAGCCGTACCCCGCGTACCCCCGCCCCCGACCGGCTGTGCGTGGAGGCGGTGGAGCTCGCCCGCGCGGCGGCCGAGGAGGCCGCCTTCCCCGGCGTGGTGGGCGAGCACGTCTCCGCCGTAGCGGAGGGCGACCGGGTCGTCACTCACTTCTTCGAGGCCAAGGAACCGGGCTACCGGGGCTGGCGCTGGGCCGTCACCGTGACCCGCGCCTCCCGCGCGAAGAATGTCACGCTCGACGAAACGGTGCTGCTGCCCGGCGAGGACGCCCTCCTGGCCCCCGAGTGGGTGCCGTGGAGCGAGCGGCTGCGCCCCGGCGACATGGGCCCGGGCGACCTGCTGCCCACCGACGCCGATGACCTGCGGCTGGAGCCGGGCTGGTCGGACGAGGACGCGCCGCCGCCGAACTCGGTGGTCTCGGAGGAGATGGCCGAGCTGGTCGAGGCGGAGGACGCCGACGTCACCGACCGGGTGGTGGTCCCGGCGCGCGGCTCCATCACCTCGGTCGCCGAGGAACTGGGCATGCGGCGCAGGCGGGTGCTCTCGCGGTACGGGCTGCACAGCGCGGCCGACCGCTGGGACGACACCTTCGGCGCGAAGACCCCGATGGCGCAGGCGGCGCCGGCGTCGTGCGTGTCCTGTGGCTTCCTGGTCAAGATCGGGGGGTCGCTGGGCCAGGCGTTCGGCATCTGCGCGAACGAGTTCGGCCCGGCGGACGGTCGGCTGGTCTCGCTGTCGTACGGGTGTGGTGGGCACTCGGAGGCGGCGGTCATGCCGAAGCCGTTGCGGCCCGCGCCGCCGGTGCTCGACTCCGTGGCCGCGGACGAATTCCCCCTCCGCCCGTCCCCGGACACCGGCTCGGTCCCGGTCTCGGACCTCCCGGCCGCCGATCTGGGCCACTCTTAGCCGACCCCGTGCCGGGGGCCCTGCCCCCGGACCCTCCCCCAGACTTCGTCCGGGGGGACCCCCAGCTCCTCAAACGCCGGAGGGGCTGACATCGCCCTGCGGGCAATCCAGCCGCACCGTGTGCGCTTACGCCCGGTTGGGTGACTCGGGGGGCGCCCCGGGCGGGGGCGTGGTGCGCTGGTGGGGATGACGATCACCGACACGCGCCCGCCCCACACCGGGCAGCCGAAACCGGTCCGGCGACGCCTGTCATGGGTGGACTTCGCCGTGGCCGCGGCCGTCCTCGTGCTTGGCTGGGGAGTTGTACGGCTACCACGCCGACTCGGAGGAGTACCGGCTCGACGAGGAGGACCCGTATCCGGCGTAGCGGCCTGCCGCGTACGCTCGGGCCATGGGGGACGACACGGAGATGGTGGGCATGACCGGCCGGGTGACCGGGACGGTCGGTCCGGGGCTGGTGGGCGAGGTCATCGTCCGGATCCGGGGCGGCGCCGAGCACTTCCTCGCGCACCCGGTCGCGGGGACCGGCCGGCTGCCCGTCGGGACGGTGGTGACGGTGGTCGAACACCTGCCGCCGCGCACGGTGTACGTGATGGCCGCCTACGACAACTGAGGCCGCCCGGCGGCGTGTCCGTATCAAGACGGCGACAAGAATGATCCGGCCACTTCTCTGGGGGAACGGTACGGCGCAGACTCGCCCTCGTCGGTGCCGAACGGCACCGCGATAAGGGGGCGTTGCCGATGGCTGTCGGCGTCGTGGCGGGAATCGTTCTCGCCGCAATCGTGGCTTTGATCGGCCTGTTCAAGCTCATGTGGCGGGTGGCGGAGCCGAATGAGGCACTCGTCATCTCCGGGTCCGCGCACAAGACCGAGGGCATCGGCGAGGGCATGGGATTCCGGATCGTCACCGGGCGGGGAACGCTCGTACTGCCGGGCGTGCAGGCGGTGCGGAAACTGTCCCTGGACCTCAACGAGACCCAGCTGTCGGTGGACTGCGTCACCCACCAGGGCATCCCGCTGCGGGTCAAGGGCGTGGTGATCTTCAAGGTCGGTGACGACCTCGTGTCCATCGCCAACGCGGCGCGCCGCTTCCTCGACCAGCAGAAGATGATGCCCGAGCGGGTGCACATCGTCTTCGCGGGCCATCTCCGGTCGATCGTGGGCGGGTTGACGGTCGAGGACATGATCCGCGACCGGGAGAAGCTGACCGGGCAGACCCGGATGGCGTGCGGTACGGAGATGGAGAAGCTCGGCCTGATCGTCGACTCGCTCCAGATCCACGAGATCGAGGACCCGACGGGCTACATCAAGAACCTGGCTATGCCGCACGCGGCCGCCGTGCAGCGGGACGCGCGGATCGCGCAGGCGGAGGCCAACCGGCTGGCGACGGAGGCCGAGCAGGCCGCGTCGGCGCGGATGGCCGAGGCGACGCGCGATAGCGAGATCCTCCAGGCCGGCTACCAGGCCGAACGGGACAAGGCGGCGGCGGCCGCCCGGCAGGCGGGCCCGCTGTCCGACGCCGCGGCCCGCCAGGAGGTCGTGGTCCAGGAGACCCGGGTCGCGGAGCTGGAGGCGCACCGGCGCGAGCAGCAGCTCCAGGCGGACGTACGCAAGCCGGCGGACGCGGCGGCGTACGAGATCCGGACCCGGGCGGAGGCGGAGCGCGACGCCCGGATCTCGGCGGCGCAGGCCAAGGCGAAGGAGACGGAGCTGGCGGCTGCCGCCGAGGCGACGCGGGTGACGACGGCGGCGGCGGCCGACGCGAAGGCCACGGAGGCGCGGGGCCTGGCGGCGGCGACCGCGACGCGGGCGACGGGCGAGGCGGAGGCGGCGGCGACGCAGGCGAAGGGCCTGGCGGCGGCCGAGTCCGCGAAGGCGAAGGGGCTCGCGGAGGCGGAAGCGATCAAGGCCCGGGCGGCGGCGCTGGCGGAGAACCAGGAGGCCGTGGTCGCGCAGCAGCTGGCCGAGAACTGGCCGGCGATCGTGGAGGCGGGGGCCGGGGCCTTCGGCAACGTGGAGCACATGGTCCTGCTCAACGGGGCGGAGGGCATGTCGGAGATGTTCGCGAAGGCGCTGACGATGGGCGGCACGGGCCTGGGCCTGGCCCGCCAACTCCTGTCCTCGATGTCCCAGCCCCCTTCCGGCTCCGCCCCTGGCTCCGCCGATGCCCCGCTGAACGGCCGCATCCCGATCCGCGAGGAGTAGCGCCGGCGGCGGGCTGGTTCTGCCTCCGGCGGCGCCTCAAACGCCGGCGGGGCTGGATGTGGCTGCTGCCGTCCGCCAGGCGCGGCTGGTTTGCCCGCAGGGCAATTCCAGCCTCGCCGGGCAAATCCGGCTCCTCCGGCGTTGAGGGGTGGGGGTCCCCCGGACGGAGTCTGGGGGAGGGTCTGGGGCGGAGCCCCAGGAAGCGGGGCCGCGGGCTAGTTGGGGGTGCGGCGGCGGAACACGCGCTTCGCGGCGACCACCAGGACAATGGCTCCCGCCAGGACAAGGGCGCCCTTCGTGAAGCTCCCGCCGTCCCCCGGAGAAGGGGCGGCCGGGGAGCCCGGCTGCGGGGTCGCGGGGGGCGTCGAGGAGCCGCCGCCGGGCGTCAGCGGGACGGCGATGACCCGGCTGCCCTCCCCCTCCGCGCCGAACATCAGCGCCGACCCGTCCGCCGTGTACGTCACCGACTCCGCCTGCCCCTGCCACGGCGCGTCCACCCGTTCGCCCTCACCCTCCGGCCGCCCGTCCTTCCACCCGTACGTCCGGGCCGTGAAGTACCCCCGCAGCGTCAGCCGGGTCCCGTCCGGCGAGAACGCCCCGTCCGTCACCCACGGCACGCCCGCGATCCGCCGGAACACGTTCGAGCCGGAGGCCGACAGCTGCTCCGGGCCCTCGTACAGCCCGCCCTTGCTCTCGTTCTTGCTCGCGATGTACACCCGCCCCGTCACCGGATGCACCATCAACGCCTCCGCGTTCCGCGGCCCGTCGGCGTACCGCACCGTGAACTGCGCCGCCTGGAGGGTGACATCGCCCAGTACCTTCGGCTCCGGGAAGCGGTAGATCCACACGTGGTCCCAGGTCCCGTCCCGGTTGTCGCCGATGTCCCCGACGTACAGCTGCCCGTCCGGCCCCAGCGAGATCGCCTCGACGTCCCGCGGCTTCCCGATCCCCGTCAGCGTCACCCGGGCCACCGTCCTGCCCGTCGCCGAGTCCACCGCGTACACGTACGGGCCGTCGTCGCTGTCGTTGTGCGTCCAGTACACCCCCGGGTGGATCCGGCTGGCCGCCAGCCCGCTCGACTCCTTGATCCGCGGGTCGGCGATGGTGAAGGAGGAGGCCGCGGGCACCGGAGCCTCGGCCGCGCCGGCCGAGGCGGCCGGCAACAGGACGAGAACCGCGGTGAGAACGGAGGCGAGTACGGCGGCAGGGGCGGCGGACGACGACGGCAGCAGGCGCATTCCCCCAGCCTGCCAGCCCGCCCGGCGTGTCCGGCATCACAAGGGCGCCTGTCGCGTGATCCGCGATGATGACCGGATGTTTTTCATGTTTGTTGGTGACTCCATGACCATCGGACGCGCCGGCGACTACACCTGGCGCTACCGGATGTGGCAGCACCTGGACTCCACCCTCGGCGGCCCCTACGAGATCGTCGGCCCGCGCAGCGAGTTGTACGACACCTCCGCCGACGCGCCCGTCAGCCACGCCTACGCCGACCCCGGCTTCCCGCCGGAGGCCCGCCGGCACCTGGCCGGCTGGGGCGAGGGCTGGCAGCACATGGCCCCCCTCATCGGCCCCGCCGCCCGCGCGGGCCGCGCCGACGTCCTGCTCGTCTCCCTCGGCCTGATCGACCTCGGCTTCTACACCGCCGCCGACGAGACCGCCGCCAACGCCCGCCGCTTCATCGCGGCCGCGCGGGAGGCCCGCCCGGCCATCCGGATGGTCCTGCTCCCCGTCATACCGAACGTCCGCGCCGAGGAGGACGCCCCCTTCGCGGCCGAGGTGGACCGGTTCAACGAGCTGCTGGCGAAGGCGGTCGCCGATCTGACGACCGCCGCCTCGCCGATCCTGCTGGCCGCGCGCCCGGACGCGTACGACATCCACCACGACACCTACGACGGCACCCACCCCAATGCCTCGGGCGAACACCGCCTGGCGGGCGAGTTCGCGGCGGTCCTTCACCAGGCGTGGGGCATCGGCGGTCCCTACCGCCGCCCGCCGGCAGGGTGACGCCTGCGTGACGCGGTGGCCGCCGCCCCGTCAGAGCGGGCGACGGCCGTGCCCACGAGGTGCTACTCGATCACCAGGCGAAGGCTTCCGGCGCAGGTCCGGAGCCGGGGAAGATCTCGTCCAGAGACGTCAGGACTTCGGCACTCAGCTCCAGCTCCAGGGCGCGCAACGCGCTCTCCAGCTGTGCCGGCGTGCGCGGCCCCACGATCGGGCCGGTGACGCCGGGCCGGGTCAGCAGCCAGGCCAGCGCCGTCTCGCCGGGCTCCAGGCCGTGCTTGTCGAGCAGGTCCTCGTACGCCTGGAACCTGGCCCGCACCGCCGGGTCGGCGAGCGTCTCCGCCGCGCGGCCTTCGGTGCGCCGCTTGCCCTCGGTCTCCTTCTTCAGCACGCCGCCGAGGAGGCCGCCGTGCAGCGGAGACCAGGGGATGACCCCCAGTCCGTAGTCCTGCGCGGCCGGGATGACCTCCATCTCGGCGCGCCGCTCGTAGAGGTTGTAGAGGCACTGCTCGCTGACGAGCCCGACCATTCCGCGCCGGGCGGCCGTCTCGTTGGCCTGGGCGATCTTGTAGCCGGGGAAGTTCGACGACCCCGCGTAGAGGATCTTGCCCTGCTGGATGAGCACGTCCACGGCCTGCCAGATCTCCTCGAAGGGGGTCAGGCGGTCGATGTGGTGGAACTGGTAGACGTCGATGTGGTCGGTCTGGAGCCGCTTGAGGCTGGCCTCGACGGCCCGGCGGATGTTCAGTGCCGACAGCCGGTCCTCGTTCGGCCAGGTCTCGCCCTCGCGGGACATCGAGGCGTAGACCTTGGTGGCCAGGACCGTCTTCTCGCGGCGGCCACCGCCCTGGGCGAACCAGGTGCCGATGATCTCCTCGGTGCGGCCCTTGTTCTCACCCCAGCCGTACACATTGGCCGTGTCCACGAAATTCAGACCTGCGTCGAGGGCGGCGTCCAGGATGCCGTGGCTGGTCGGTTCGTCTGTCTGTGGACCGAAGTTCATCGTGCCGAGAACGAGTCGGCTGACCTTGAGTCCGGTGCGTCCGAGCTGCGAGTACTTCATGGACCCAAGCCAACTGCTTCGAGTCCACTCCAGGCAAGAGCCGCCCGCGAAGCCCTCCGCGGGGCCTTGGTGCCGGCCCTGGAGACCTTCGCCCGGCAGGGCGGCCGGCTACTGCCCGACGGCGGCCGCCACGGCCACGACGACGAACATCAGCACGAGTACACCGGCCATCACACGGTTTCTGGTCTTGGGATCCACCCGTCGAGCCTAACGCGGCCGCCGGGTGCCCCGGCACCGGCCCTCAGCCTTCGAGGGGCCAGGACCCGACGGTCTCGTAGCGGGGGTGTTCGTGGGGGACACCGCTGACGGGCAGGTGGCTGCGGACCAGGCTCAGCGTGTCGACCGGCCAGGGAGTGCCCTCGAAGCCGGCGAGGGCCTCCACGTACGGGTGCAGGCGGGTGCCGGGGCCGTGGCCGCGGGCGAGGGTGATGTGCGGGGTGTACCGGCGGTGCCGCTCCATCGGCACCCCGGCCCGGCGCGCGGCGGCGTCGGCCCGCTCGGCGAGCATCCGCACGGCGGGGAGGTCCCCGGCGGCCCCGACCCACAGGGCCCGGTCCCCGAAGTGCCCGGAGCCGTGCAGGCGCAGCGGGAAGGGGCCCGTCCGGTGCGCGGCCCGGGCGAGCCGGGCGTGGAGCTCGGGAAGCACCTCTTCCCTCACGTCGCCCATGAAAGCGAGCGTGAAGTGCCAGCCGGCCTCCGCGGCCCACGTCAACCGGTCGTCCCGCAGCGGCCGCACGGCTTCCCGCAGCTCGGCCAGGGCCGCCTCGGGCGGCAGGACGGCGGCGAACAGTCTCATACCCCGAGCCTAGCGGCGCCGCGGGGTCCGGGGACTGACCCGGTCCGGCCCCGCAGCCGGGCGCTCCGCCCCCGAACCCCGGCGTTTGAGGCGCGGGGTCTGGGGCGGAGCCCCGGGACACCGCGGCGCGCCCGTGGACTACGCCACCGGCACCAGTTCGCGGCGGCGCGAAGAGGCGGCCGGGACGAAGGCCACCCCGCGCCGGTTCACCCGCAGGCGGAGGTTGCCCACGCGGGCCAGGACCACCGCGATGGCGACACCGGCGGCCAGGGAGATCACGCCGCCCGCCGCCATGCCGATCCGCGCGCCGTACGTGTCCGTGATCCAGCCCATCAGCGGGGCACCCAGCGGGGTGCCGCCGGTGAAGACCATCATGAACAGCGCCATGACCCGCCCCCGCATCTCGGGATCGGTCGCCATCTGCACGCTGGAGTTGGCCGTGACGTTGACCGTCAGGCCGAAGACCCCGATCGGCACGAGCAGCGCCGCGAACAGCCAGAAGCCGGGCGCGAAGGCGGTCACGAGCAGCAGTACCGCGAACAGCACCGCGGCCGCCACCAGCAGCCGCAGCCGGGACAGTCCGCGCCGGGCGGCGAGCAGGGCGCCCACCAGGGAGCCGGCCGCGATCAGGGTGTTGAACAGCCCGTACGTCCCCGCGTCCCCGTGGAACACGTTGCTCACGAACGCCGACAGCCAGATCGGGAAGTTGAACCCGAAGGTCCCGATGAAGCCGACCAGCACGATCGGCCAGATCAGCTCGGGGCGCCCGGCGACGTACCGCAGGCCCTCCCGCAGCTGCCCCTTCGCGCGCGGCTGGGGCTCGACCGGGTGCAGCTCGTGCGTCCGCATCAGCAGCAGTCCGGCGATGGGCGCCGCGAACGACAGTCCGTTCAGCAGGAAGGCCCAGCCGGAGCCGACGGCGGTGATCAGCACACCGGCGATCGCCGGGCCGACCAGCCGCGCGGACTGGAAGTTCGCCGAGTTCAGGCTGACGGCGTTGGCGACCTGGTCCTTGCCGACCATCTCGGAGACGAAGGTCTGGCGGGCCGGGTTGTCCACGACGGTGACCAGCCCGAGCAGGAAGGCGGCGAGGTAGACGTGCCAGACCTGGACGTGTCCCGCGAGGGTCAGCACGGCCAGCGCGACGCCCGTCAGGCCCATCGCGCCCTGGGTGGCGATCAGCAGAGGCCGCTTCGGCAGCCGGTCGGCGAGTACGCCTCCGTAGAGGCCGAACATCAGCATCGGCAGGAACTGCAGCGCGATGGTGATGCCGACGGCGGAGGCGGAGCCGGTGAGGGAGAGGACCAGCCAGTCCTGGGCGATGCGCTGCATCCAGGTCCCGGTGTTCGAGACGACCTGGCCGGTCGCGAAGAGCCGGTAGTTCCGGATCTTCAGCGAGCTGAACATCGAGTTCCTTGAGTTCCTCGAGTTCTTGCCCGCGGTAGTGGTGGTGGATGTGTGGCCGGGTGCGGAGTCTGCTCCGTTTCCCGTACTCAAAAGCGTTCGCCTCCTGGCGTCGTTCCTTACAAGTGCGCGAGCTTCTCCAGGACGGGCGCGGCCTCGCGCAGCTTGGCCCACTCGTCCTCGGTCAGCTCGGCCGCGAGCCCGGCCAGGAAGGCATTGCGCTTGCGGCGGCTCTCTTCGAGCATCGCCTCGGCTGTCTCCGTCTGGCGGACCACCTTCTGGCGGCGGTCGTCGGGGTGCGGTTCCAGCGTGACCAGTCCCTTGGCTTCCAGCAACGCGACGATGCGTGTCATCGACGGCGGCTGGACGTGCTCCCGGCGGGCCAGCTCGCCGGGCGTGGCCTGGCCGCACCGGGCGAGGGTGCCGAGGACCGACATCTCGGTCGGGCTCAGCGACTCGTCGACGCGCTGGTGCTTCAGGCGCCGGCCCAGTCGCATGATGGCGGAGCGGAGATCGTTCACGGCGGCAGCGTCGTCGCCATGGGAAAGGTCATGCATGTCCTTAGCGTAACTCATTACTCTAGCTAAGGAACACCGGTTAAACCGGCCACCGTCCGCGGTCACTCGTACGGGTGAGTCGGGTGCGGAAAGTGACACGCGTCCACACCGTCTGCCCCGACCCTTTCGTCATGGGGACACATGTGCTGAGCATGCGCATAGACGGGGAGCTCCTCGACAGGCTCCGGACTCATGCCGCCAAACGCGGAATGAGCGTCCAGGACTATGTGGTCCGGACGCTCATTCGCGACGACTTCGACGAGCGCTTCAAGGCGGCCGTCGACGAGACGGAGAAGTTCTACGGGCTCACGTGAGCCTTACGTGAGCCCGAGGGCCGGCATCGCGTAGTAGAAGACGAACACCGCCGACACGACGTACATGGCCACCGGGACCTCGCGGCCCCGGCCGGTCGCCAGCCGCAGCGCGCAGAAGCTCACGAAGCCGATGCCGATGCCGTTGGTGATCGAGTAGGTGAAGGGCATCATCACCATGGCCAGGAAGGCCGGGACGGCGATGGTGAAGTCGCTCCAGTCGATGTCCTTGACCGAGCCCGCCAGGATCAGGAAGCCGACCGCCACCAGGGCGGGGGTGGCCGCCTGGGACGGGACCATGGTGGCGAGCGGGGTCAGGAACAGCGCCACGGCGAAGAGGCCGCCCGTCACGACGTTCGCCAGCCCCGTACGGGCGCCCTCGCCGACACCGGCCGTGGACTCCACGAAGCAGGTGGTGGCCGAGGAGGAGGTCGCTCCGCCCGAGGCGACGGCCAGGCCGTCGACGAGCAGGACGCGGTTGATGCCAGGGAACTCGCCCGTCTTCTTGTCGATCAGCTTCGCCTCGTCGCCGACGCCCAGGATCGTGCCCATGGCGTCGAAGAAGCAGGACAGCAGCACGGTGAAGACGAAGAGGACGCCCGTCAGGACTCCGACCTTCCCGAAGCCGCCGAAGAGGCTGACCTGGCCGACGAGCCCGAAGTCGGGCGCGGCCACCGGGTTGCCCGGCCACTCGGGGACGGTGAGGCCCCAGGCGGTGGCGGGCAGCCGGGTGATCAGCTGGACGGCGACCGCTACGACGGTCATCGCCACGATGGAGATCAGGATCGCGCCCGGTGTCTTGCGGATCAGCAGGGCCAGGGTCAGCAGCACGCCGACGACGAAGATCAGGACCGGCCAGCCGTGCAGGTGGCCGCCCGCGCCGAGCTGGAGCGGGACCGTGGTGTGCGCGGCGTCGGGGATGCGGGTGACGAAGCCGGAGTCGACCAGGCCGATCAGCATGATGAACAGGCCGATGCCGATGGCGATGCCCTTGCGCAGGCCCAGCGGGACGGCGTTCATGACCCGCTCGCGCAGGCCGGTCGCGACCAGCAGCATCACGACGAAGCCGGCCAGGACCACCATGCCCATGGCGTCGGGCCAGCTCATGCGCGGGGCGAGCTGGAGGGCGACGACCGTGTTGACGCCGAGGCCGGCGGCGAGCGCGATCGGGACGTTGCCGATGACACCCATGAGGAGGGTGGTGAAGGCCGCCGTCAGGACGGTCGCCGTGACGAGCTGGCCGCCGTCGAGCTGGTGCCCGTACATGTCCTTGGCGCTGCCGAGGATGATCGGGTTCAGCACGATGATGTAGGCCATCGCGAAGAAGGTCGCGAAGCCGCCGCGGACCTCGCGGGCGAGGGTGGAGCCGCGCTCGGAGATCTTGAAGTAGCGGTCCAGCCCGCCGGAGGGTTCCTGGGGGGAAGGCTCCGGACGGATGGCTTCGGGGGCGGGGGCCGAGGTGCTCATACGGTCCTCAAATGGGGTTTCATACGAAGAAAATGGGCCTGGCCCAAACCGTTTCAGTATGAACACATGAACGAAGGGGCGTCCATCTCCGCGCGTAGACCACGAATCGCCGCACCTAGACTTGGGGGCATGGCGAAATGGACTGCGAAGCACGAGGCTCCCGAGCCCCTGGAGGGCCCGGTCGTCGCGACCATCACGGGCGGCACGATCCTCTGGTTCGCGATGTTCGTCGTCCAGCTCCCCTTCTACGGCTGGTTCGCCGACCGGGACCTGCTGTGGTGGGTCTGGACCTGCGCGGCCGGCGGCTTCCTCGGCCTGATCGGCATCTGGTACGTCCGCGGCCGCGACGCGGCACTCAAGCGCCACGCCGCCGAGGCCGCCGCGCAGGCCGAACAGACCGGCGAGTAGCCCCGCCGCCGCAGGAGGGCCTACCAAGGGACGATTCGGGTCATCCCGAAGTCGGATCTTCGGACTTCTCGGCGGGTGAAGCGTTCGAACCGCCCGTACCGTCGAAAACATGACGCAGCGGGCGAAGATCGACAATGACGGGCCTGAGCCGGGCGACGCCGCAGGCGGCACGGCGGCCGGCCTCGCCATCGACGCGGGCGCCGAGCTCGACCCGGTGCACCCCGTGCGGCCACCCGCGCCCAGGTTCAAGCCGGGCGGTCTGACCACCGCCGAGGTCGCCGAGCGCGTCGCGCGCGGCGACGTCAACGACGTGCCCGTGCGCAGCAGCCGCTCCACCGCCGACATCGTCCGCGGCAACGTCTTCACCCGCTTCAACGCGATCATCGGTGTCCTGTGGCTGATCATGCTGATCGTGGCGCCGATCCAGGACAGCCTCTTCGGCTTCGTGATCATCGCGAACACCGGCATCGGCATCATCCAGGAACTCCGCGCCAAGAAGACCCTCGACGGGCTCGCCGTCATCGGCGAGGCCAAACCCAGCGTCCGCCGCGACGGCCGCACCGCCGAGATCTCCACCTCCGAGATCGTCCTCGGCGACGTCATCGAACTCGGCCCCGGCGACAAGGTCGTCGTCGACGGCTCCGTCGGCGAGGCCGACGGCCTGGAGATCGACGAGTCCCTGCTCACGGGCGAGGCCGACCCCGTCCTGAAGAAGCCCGGCGACCAGGTCATGTCCGGGTCCTTCGTCGTCGCCGGCGGCGGCGCGTTCACCGCCACCAAGGTCGGCCGCGAGGCCTACGCCGCCCAGTTGGCCGAAGAGGCCTCCCGCTTCACGCTCGTCCACTCCGAGCTGCGCTCCGGCATCTCCACCATCCTCAAGTACGTCACCTGGATGATGATCCCGACCTCCATCGGTCTCATCATCAGCCAGCTGATCGTCAAGGACTCCAACCTCAAGGACTCCATCGCCCGCACCGTCGGCGGCATCGTCCCGATGATCCCCGAAGGCCTCGTCCTGCTCACCTCCGTGGCCTTCGCGATCGGCGTCATCCGCCTCGGCCGCAAACAGTGCCTGGTCCAGGAACTGCCCGCCATCGAGGGCCTCGCCCGCGTCGACGTCGTCTGCCTCGACAAGACCGGCACCCTCACCGAGGGCGGCATGGACGTCACCGAGCTCCGCCCGCTCGGCGGCGCGGACCCCTCGTACGTCAAGAAGGTGCTCGGCGCGCTCGGCGAGTCCGACCCCCGCCCCAACGCCAGCCTCCAGGCCATCATCGACGCCTATCCCGACAGCGCGGAGTGGCGCTGCACCGAGTCGCTGCCCTTCTCCTCCGCCCGCAAGTACAGCGGCGCCAGCTTCAGCGAGGGCGACGGCGAGAACAACACCTGGCTGCTCGGCGCCCCCGACGTACTGCTGCCCGCCGGGGACCCGGCCCTCGACGAGATCAACGACCTCAACGAGCAGGGCCTACGGGTCCTCCTGCTGGCCCGCTCCGCCCGCGAACTCGACGACGCGGCCGTGGCCACCGGCGTGAAGCCGACCGCCCTGATCGTCCTCGAACAACGCCTGCGCCCCGACGCCGCCGACACCCTGCGCTACTTCGGCGAGCAGAACGTCCACGCCAAGGTCATCTCCGGCGACAACGCGATCTCGGTCGGCGCGGTCGCCGGCAAACTCGGCCTGCCGGGCGCGGAGAACACCGTCGACGCCCGCAAGCTCCCGTCCGAGCAGGACGACATGGCGAAGATCCTCGACGCCAACTCCGTCTTCGGCCGCGTCACCCCGCAGCAGAAGCGGGACATGGTCGGAGCCCTCCAGTCCAAGGGCCACACGGTCGCCATGACGGGCGACGGCGTCAACGACGTGCTCGCCCTCAAGGACGCGGACATCGGCGTCTCGATGGGCTCCGGCTCGGAGGCCACCCGAGCGGTGGCCCAGATCGTCCTCCTGAACAACAGCTTCTCGACCCTCCCCTCGGTGGTCGCCGAGGGCCGCCGCGTCATCGGCAACATCACCCGCGTCGCGACCCTCTTCCTCACCAAGACGGTCTACTCGGTCCTCCTGGCCATCCTGGTGGTCTGCTCGCAGGTCGAATACCCCTTCCTGCCCCGCCACCTGACCCTTCTCTCCACGCTCACCATCGGCATCCCGGCCTTCTTCCTGGCCCTGGCACCCAACAAGGAACGCGCGAAACCGCACTTCGTGAAGCGCGTCATGCGCTACGCGATCCCGGGCGGCGCCATCGCCGCGACGGCCACCTTCGTCACCTACCTGATCGCCCGGGCCCACTACACGGGCCCCGACTCCCTCAAGGCGGAGACCAGCGCGGCCACCCTGACCCTCTTCCTCACCTCGATGTGGGTCCTGGCGATCATCGCCCGCCCGTACACGTGGTGGCGGGTGGCCCTGGTCGGCGCGATGGGCGGCGCCTTCCTGATCGTCCTCGTCGTCCCCTGGCTCCAGAACTTCTTCCAGCTCAAGCTGGAGGGCGTGACGATGCCGTGGATCGCGGTGGCCATCGCGGCGGCCGCCGCGACCCTCATCGAGTTCACCTTCAGGTGGGTGGACCGCAGGTTCCCGGCCTGAACCGGGCCGGGAACTAGTCGAACCACCTGTCCCGGGCCAGTTCCGCGGTCCGGGACGGGTCCTCCAGGAGGGCTGCCACCTCGAAGCGGCGGGGCCACTGGGACGCGGCCCAGGCCAGACCGGCCGCCACGCCTTCCAGGGTGGAGGCGTGGAGGGTGCCGTCGGGGGTGCGGCGCCAGTCGAGTTCGGTGCCGCCCGCGATCAGTTCCTCGTGCTCGATGTAGGTGCGGGGGGTGGAGGGGCCGAGGAGGATGCGCACCGACTCCGGGACCTCGTGTTCCTCGCCCGGGGTCGTGACCTCCGCCGGGACCGTTTCCGAGAGGCGGCGGACCTGGAGGAGGTCCGCCAGGTCGGCGGCCCGGGACGGGGACACGGCGAGGAGGGGCATGCCTTCCGTGAGGGGGAGCAGGTCGGGGGCGTCCGCGATGACCGCATCGGCAGCGTCCACCACCCGGGTTTCGCCGTCCACCACCGCGCGCAGCTCGTCCGGGAGCGTGACCTGTTCCGGGTCCAGGTCGGCCAGGGCGGTGTACAGGCCGTGCAGCTGGCGGCCCGTCACCTCGCGGTCCGGGTCCGCGAGGCGGGCCAGGAGCTCGGCCGCGCCGCCGGGTTCGTCCAGCAGGGCCGGCACGGTCGTCCGTACGCCCAGGGCGCGCAGGACCTGCTCGTCCTCGAAGCCCGTGGCGTCCGCCGAGGTGTAGAGGCCTTCGAGGAGCGGGTCGCCGCCCGCCGCGCGCAGGCCCGCCGGGCGGCGGCCGTCCAGGACCGGGTGGTCGCGCAGCCACCAGGCGGTGTACGGGCGCACGGACTGGGTGGTGCCGTCCGGCAGGAGGATCCGTACGGGCTGGGTCAGGGCGTCCCGGAGCGGGGGCTGGGCCAGCATCGAGAGGGCCTGGGGCCAGCAGTCGTCGTCCACCAGGTCGAGGTCGCGGACCGCGACCAGTTCCGTGGCCACGGGGGGCACGGGGAGCTCCGGGAGCTGGTCGAGGACGTCCTCGCACCACACGTCCACCGCGTCCAGCAGACCCGCGTCGTCGGGCTCGGCGAAGTCGCCCTCGCGCGGCTCCAGTTCGTCCGGATCGAGGACCACGTCGGTGGCGCGGACCAGCTGGAAGGCAGCCAGGACCCCGACCGCCGTCAGCGGGCCCTCCCCCCAGCGCGACGCCAGCTCCGCGTCCACGTACGGGACCTCGTCCTCCCGGATCACCGAGGCCAGGGGGCTGCCGGGCAGCAGCAGTTCGCCCGCCGGGGTCAGTTCGCCGTCCTCGTCGGGCAGGGCCAGCGCCCCCAGCCAGGGCTCGTCGCCCGGCGCGAGGTCGGCGTCGCGGACCAGGGTCAGGACGATGTCGGCCAGCTCGTCGGCGTCCGGGGTGTCCGCGTCCTCGTCCCAGATCTCGCCCGCGTCGAGGGAGGCCGCGACGGCCGCCCGCACCTGCGGGGTCGTCAGCACGGCCCGCGCCGTGGCCGGCAGGGCTCCGAGCTTCTCCAGCAGCGGGTGCGCCGCGTCCGGGTGGGCCACCTTCAGCCCCAGCCGGGCCAGGCTCTCGGGGGTGTCCGCGTAGGGGAGCAGGATGTGGCGCGGGCCGATCGTGGTGCGGCCGTCGGCCAGCGGTACGGGGAGGCCGGACAGCCGGTCCGGGTCCACCCCGGCGAGGCTGTCGTAGAGCCGGTGCCACCACTCGGGGGTCCGCTCGATGCCCGCGATCCGCTCGATGGCGTCGCCCAGCGGGAGCCGGCCCACGCCCAGGGTGCGCAGCTCGGCGCGGCGCTCCAGGCCGGCCGGGAGCAGGGTCGGCAGGACCTCGGCGAGGACCCGTACGGTGTCGGCGCCCGCACCCTCCACGACCTCGGCCTCGAACGGGCGCAGGGCGCCCCGCTCCTCGGCGTGCTCGGGCGGGGCGGCCGGGGCGAGGAAGGCCGTACGGGGGAGCCGGTCGAGGACGGCGGCGCGCAGCGCTCCGTCCAGCGCGCCCTTGCCGAGCGGGCCCGGGACCAGGTCGACGAGGGCGGTGCTCACCGGGTCCCAGGCGCCGAGGAGCTCTGCGTACGCGTCGGCCGCGCGCTCCACGAGGAAGTCGGTCAGCGGTCCCGGTGCGGGATGCCGGCGGGTGGTGTCCAGCGGCAGGGTGGCGATGAGCAGGGCCGGGATGCCGAGGGGTTCGTCGGTGGGGGTCGGCGCGTGCACCACGGGCGCGGTGGCCGGGCGCAGCGGGGCGCCCTCGGAGTCGACGGGCACGGCCCAGGACACCGTCCAGGCGGGCCGCAGGCGTTCCTCCACGGGCCGGTCGGCGAGCAGCGCCCGCTCGATGGGGCCGCCGTGGCGGACGGTGCGCCAGCGGTTGGTGCCCGTACGGGAGTCCTCGATGACGGTGTACGGGCCCTCGTCGCGGCGGTACAGGGTGCGGGTGCCGTCGGCCGGGGTCTCGACGACGACCTCGCGCAGGCCCGGGAGGGTGAGGAGGAGGGCGTCGTCGATACCGGCCAGCAGCCGCTCCGCGAGGTCCTCGGCGGCCGCGTCGCGCAACGGGAGGACCACGACGGTGTCGTAGCCCTCGGGGGCGGTGCCCTCGGCGGGCAGCGGGAGGCGCAGCAGCGGTACGTGGCCGTCGCGGCGGCGCAGCTCGTCGCCGAGGCCGGGGCTGCCGACGGCGGCGTCCCGGGCCAGTTCGCGGGCCTCGGCCAGGGACCAGCGGACGCCGCCGTGGCGGCCGAGGACGGCGGGCTCGTCGGAGACGGCGAGGACGGCGGCGAAGCCGACGCCGAAGCGGCCGACGGTGTCGGCGGAGGCGGAACCCGGTGCGGTGGACTCGCGCTTGGCGGAGGCGCGCAGCGTGGACAGCGACTCCACGCCGGTCGCGTCGAGCGGGGCACCGGTGTTGGCGACGGCGAGCACCGCGTGCCCGCCCTCGCCGGGGTGCAGGGTGAGCCGCAGCCGGCCCGGAACGCGGGCCCGGGCGGCGGCGTCGGCGGCGTTCTGCGCCAGCTCGACGACCAGCCGGTCGCGGTAGCCGCCGAGCGCCAGGTCCTCCTCGGCGTTGGCGTCCTCGCGGAACCGGGACGGGCCGGCGCCCCACGCGTCGAGGACCCCGCGCCGCAGCCGGGCCGTGCCGAAGGGGTCCACGCCGCTCTGGGCCGCCGTCACTCGCACGTTCACGCCGCTGCCTCCAAGATGTGCTGGGCCTTGATGCTTCTGCCCCGAACGACCTGAAGGTATCGCGTGTACCCCTACGCCTTGCCCGTGAGGTGGGCGAACACCACGACGTTGGCATCCCAGTGGCGGTCCGCGGTGAGGTTGCCGCCGCAGGTGATCAGGCGGAGCTCGGCCTTGCCGTGCGTGTCCCCGTAGACCTTGTCGGTGGGGAAGGCGTCCTTCTTGAAGGTTCCGACCTCGTCCACGGCGAAGACGGCGGTGCTGCCGTCGGCCCGGTGGACCTCGATCCGCTGGTCCTTCTTCAGGGTCTTGAGGTTGAAGAAGACGGCCTCGGGGACCTTGGGGGTGTCCATGTGGCCGACGATCGCGGCCGCGCCCTGTTCGCCGGGGGTGGGGCCGTCCTTGTACCAGGCGGCGTCCTTGGGCTTGGCGAAGTCCGGTTCCTGCATGACCCCCTGGGAGTCGAGGCCGACGCTGTCGAGCGGGGCGTCCACGCCGATGGCGGGGATCTTGATGCGGTCCGGGACGGACGGCGGGAGCGAGGCGGCCGCCGCCGCGTTGACCGGGGCGTCCTGCTGGGCGGTCTCGCCGCCCGCCGAGCAGCCGGAGACGAGGGCGACGGCAGCGAGGGCCGAGGCCCCCGCCAGGGCGGCCGCGCGGCGTGCGCGGGCGCCCCGGCGGGGTGTGGCGGCAGAGGGGGTGGAGGACTCAGACATTGCTGGTCTCGGGGACATAGCCGACGGGCGCCTCGCCGGTGTTCACGGAGCCCTTGGGCTTCTTGTGCTCGCTCGGCTTCAGCGGCTGCGGCTTCGGCTTCACGTCGTGGCCGCCGCCCGCCTCGGTGGAGAACTTGACGGTGTCGAACTGCTTGCCGCCCGCGTACGCCTGGACTCCGTAATAGCCGGTCTTGACGTCCTTGGCCACGGTGGCGGTACCGGTGAAGGTGCCCTTGCCGTCGCTCTTCAGGTTGACCTGGCCGCCGGTGAAGGCGTCGGACTTGACGAAGGCGTTCTTCTCGGTGGTCTTGATGGTGACGACGACCTTGTCACCGGGGTGGCCGGAGTCGGTGGACAGGCTCAGGCTGGGCGCCGACGGGCTGGGCTTGTCGCCCTTCTTGACGGTCAGCTGCGCGGTCGCCTGGAGCTTGCCGCCGTCGGGGCCGGTGCCGGTCAGGGAGACGCCGTAGGTGCCGTCCGCGACGTCGGCGACCTTGGCGGTGCCGCCCCTGCCGTCGGTCATCTTCACGCCGTCCAGGGCCTTGGAGGAGACGGAGAGGTTCGTCGAGCCGTCGGGGACGTCCATCCGGAAGGTGACGGAGTCACCGGGCTTGGCGCTGGAGGCGGACAGGTGCAGGCCCGCCGAGGCCGCGTGTCCGCTCGCGCTCGCCGACTTGGTGGGGGACGGGGTGGCGTCGGCGGCGAAAGCGGTGGTGGCGCCGCCGAGGGCCATCGACGAGGCGAGGGCGATCGCCGAGAGGGTGAGTGCCTTGCGCATGGGGTCTCCTCATGAACGGGCCGGGGTTCGTTCCCGGCACACCAGACATGAGGGACATCCTGGGCGGGTTGGTTGCGGGCCGCCGAGGGGTGGCGGGGCGGGCCGCCGAAGGTCCTGCGACATAAAGGCGCAGGCCGGGGGAGGGGCCGGGATCTTCCGTTTGCAGGGTCTTTGCCCCGATTTTTGGGACCAAAGTCCCCGGCCACGGAGGCGGGAAACGCCCGAGCCCCCGGAGACACGAGGTCACCGGGGGCTCGGGCGGCAGTCGTTAGAGCTTCTCGATCACGTAGTCGATGCAGGCCGTCAGCGCCTGCACGTCCGCCGGGTCGATCGCCGGGAACATCGCGATGCGCAGCTGGTTGCGGCCGAGCTTGCGGTACGGCTCGGTGTCCACGATGCCGTTGGCGCGCAGCACCTTGGCGATCGCCGCCGCGTCGATGTCGTCCGAGAAGTCGATCGTGCCGATGACGGCGGAGCGCTTGTCGGCGTCCACGACGAACGGGTTCGCGTACTTCGAGGCCTCGGCCCAGCCGTACAGGTTCCGCGCGCTGGCCGCCGTACGGTCGGTCGTGAACTCCAGGCCGCCCTGGCTGTTCATCCACCGCAGCTGCTGGTCGAGCAGGAAGAGGGTGGACAGCGCCGGGGTGTTGTACGTCTGGTTCTTCAGCGAGTTGTCGATCGCCGTCGGGAGGGAGAAGAACTCCGGGACGTGCCGACCGGAGGCGTGCACGCGCTGCGCGCGCTCCAGGGCCGCCGGGGAGAAGGCCGCCAGCCACAGGCCGCCGTCCGAGGCGAAGGACTTCTGCGGGGCGAAGTAGTAGACGTCGGTCTCGGTGATGTCCACCGGCAGACCGCCGGCGCCCGAGGTCGCGTCCACCAGGACGAGGGACCCGGCGTCGGCGCCCGCGACGCGCTTGATCGGCGCCGCGACACCCGTCGAGGTCTCGTTGTGGGTGTACGCGTACACGTCCACGCCCGCCTCCGCCACCGGCTCGGGGTGCGTGCCCGGCTCGGAGGAGATCACGGAGGGCTCGTCCAGCCACGGCGCGAGCTTCGCGGCCTTGGCGAACTTGGAGGAGAACTCGCCGAAGGTCAGGTGCTGGGACTTCTGCTCGATCAGCCCGTGGGTCGCGATGTCCCAGAAGGCGGTGGAGCCGCCGTTGCCCAGGATCACCTCGTAGCCCTCGGGGAGGGAGAAGAGGTCCCGGAGACCCTGGCGCACCGAGCCGACCAGGTTCTTGACCGGGGCCTGGCGGTGTGAGGTTCCGAGCAGGGAGGTTCCGGTGGCGGCGAGGGCGTCCAGCGCCTCGGTCCGCACCTTGGAGGGGCCCGCGCCGAAGCGTCCGTCGGCGGGCTTGATGTCAGCGGGAATCTGGATCTCAGCCACGAGCGGAGCGTATCCGGTCGGAGTCCGAGGGTTGGAGGCGCGTCCACCCGATGAGACGCAGGGGGACGGTGGCAGGGTGGGCACCGTGACGTCATCCGGGGCATCCAGGGCATCCATGCGTGAACTAGAGCGGGCATTGAGGTCGAACCTGCGCGGGGAGGTGGATTTCGGCGCCGCCGCCCGCGCACTGGTGACCATGGACGCCTCGAACTACCGGCGCGTCCCGGTCGGCGTCGTCGCCCCGCGCGACGCCGAGGACGTGGCGGCCGCGCTGCGCGTGTGCGCCGAGGCCGGGGTGCCGGTCGTGCCCCGGGGCGGCGGAACCTCCATCGCCGGCCAGGCGACCGGGGTGGGCGTGGTGCTCGACCTCACCCGGCACATGAACGCCCTGGTGTCGGTCGACCCGGCGGCCCGCACCGCCGTCGTCCAGCCCGGGCTCGTCCTCGACCGGCTGCGGGACGCGGTGCGCCCCTACGGGCTGACCTTCGGCCCGGACCCCTCCACGCACTCCCGCTGCACCCTCGGCGGCATGATCGGCAACAACGCGTGCGGGGCCCACTCGGTGGCCTGGGGGACCACCGCGGACAACGTGGCCGAGCTGGCGGTGACGGCGTACGGGGGCTCCTCGTACCGGATCGGCACGGGCTGGGAGGGGGCTCCTCCGGGGCTGCGGGAGCTGGTCAACGGGAACCTGGCGGTGCTGCGGACCGGCCTGTCAGGGGGGTTCTCGCGGCGCATCTCCGGCTACGGCGGCCTGGACGCCCTGCTGCCCGAAAGGGGCGTGGCGGTGGCCCGGGCCTTCTGCGGGAGCGAGGGCACGCTCGGGGTGGTGACGGAGGCGGTGGTGCGCCTGGTGGAAGCGCCGCGCGCGCCGGTGCTGGCGGTCCTGGGCTACGCCGACGAGAGCGCGGCGGCGGACGCGGCGGCGGGGCTGCTGCCGTACCGGCCGCTGACGGTGGAGGGAATGGCGGAGGACCTGGTCCGGGGCGCCGCGGCCGGGCTGCCGAGGGGGCGGGCCTGGCTGTTCGTCGAGATGCCGGACCGGGGCGCTGCGGATGCCCTCGTACGGGCCGCTGAGGCGGTCGACGCGGTGGTGGTCACGGACCCGGCGGGGCAGCGGGCGCTGTGGCGGATCCGCGAGGACGCGGCGGGCACCGCGACGCGGATGCCGGATGGTTCTGCGGCCTGGCCGGGGTGGGAGGACTGCGCGGTGCCGCCCGCCCGGCTGGGGGCGTACCTGCGGGAGTTCCGCGCGCTGCTGGCGGCGCACGGGCTGCGGGGGTCCCCGTACGGGCACTTCGGCGAGGGCTGCGTGCACGTACGGATCGACTTCGACCTGGCGTCGGCGAAGGGCGTGGCGGCCTTCCGCGCCTTCTCCTCGGACCTGGCGGATCTGGTCGTCTCCCACGGGGGCTCGCTGTCGGGCGAGCACGGGGACGGGCAGGCGCGGGCGGAGCTGCTGCCGCGGATGTACGGGCCGTCGGTCATCGCGCTCTTCGGCGCGTACAAGGACGTGTGGGACCCGGCGGGCGGGATGAACCCGGGGATGCTGGTCCGGCCGGGGCGGCTGGACGAGAACCTCCGCTTCGCGGTGCTGCCGGACTCCGCGCTGGCGAGGGATGTGTCTAGGTGCGTCGGGGTCGCGAAATGCCGGACCACCGAGACCGGGGGCCCGGCCGTCATGTGCCCGTCGTACCGGGCCACGGGCGAGGAGCAGCACTCCACGCGGGGCCGGGCCCGGCTGCTGCACGAGATGCTGGCGGGCGAGGTGGTCACCGGCGGCTGGCGCTCGCCGGAGGTCGCCGAGGCGCTGGACCTGTGCCTGGGCTGCAAGGGTTGCCTCAGCGACTGCCCGGTGGGCGTCGACATGGCCACGTACAAGGCGGAGTTCCTGCACCACCACTGGTCGGGCCGCATCCGCCCGCTGTCCCACTACACCCTGGGCGGCCTGCCCACCTGGCTCCGGATGCTCACCGTGCTGGGGCTGCGGGGCGCGGCGAACGCGGCGTCCCGGCGCGTGGGGGTACCGGGGCTGGCGGGGGAGCGCGCCTTGCCGGAGTTGGCGGGGGAACCGCTGACGCGCTGGTGGCAGGCCCGCGGGGGGCGGGCGCCGGGGGCGGGGGCGGGAGCCCGCCCGGGGGGCCGAGCCCCAGCGGTGGGGCCGGGGGCGGCGGGCCCGTCTGCGACCCCCGCGCGCCCGGAGCCTCCGCCCGCCGCGCCCCCGGGCACACCGGCCCAGGCCCCGCCGGGCCGCGCAGCCTCGTCGGCGTTCGAGGCGCGGGGCCGGGGGCGGAGTCCCGTCCAGGCGCCCTCGGCGCACCCGGCTGAGGTGCCGCCGGGCCGCGCAGCCTCGTCGGCGTTCGAGGCGCGGGGTCGGGCGGAGCCCGGGGGCGGCGCGCAGGGCGCTGGTTCCGGTCCCGCCGTCACCGTCACGCTGTGGCCCGACACCTTTACCGAGCACCTGTCCCCCGGGACCGGTCGCGCGGCGGTCCGTGTGCTGAAGGCCGCCGGGCTCGAAGTGGTCCTCCCCCGGGGACGGGTCTGCTGCGGCCTGACCTACTTCTCCACCGGCCGTCTCGACCGCGCCCGCACGGTCCTGCGCCGCACCCTGGACGCCGTAGGCGACGTACCGGCCCCCGTGCTCGTCCTCGAACCGAGCTGCGCCGCCGCCCTCCGCAGCGACCTTCCCGCCCTGCTCCCCGACGACCCCCGAGCCCCCCGCCTCGCGGCAGCCGTCCGTACCTTCGCCGAGACCCTGGAGGAGTACGCCCCCGACTGGCGGCCGCCCCGCCTCGACCGGCCGGTCGTCGGCCAGACCCACTGCCACCAGCACGCCATCCTCGGCGACGCCGCCGACCGCCGCCTGCGCGAGCGCGCCGGCCTGACCGGCGCGCTCAGCGGCGGCTGCTGCGGCCTGGCGGGGAACTTCGGCTTCGAGCCGGGCCACCACGCCGTGTCGGTGGCATGCGCCGAGGAGCAGTTGCTGCCGTCCCTGCGCGAGGCCCCGCAAGACGCCCTGGTCCAGGCGGACGGCTTCTCCTGCCGCACACAGATCGCCCAGCTGGGCGGCGGGGTCCGAGCCCGCCACCTGGCCGAACTCCTGGCGGAGGGGCTGGAGGACAGCCGCCTGTAAGGCAAGACACGCAGCGACACTCCTTACGACCCCCTAACCTGGAGGAATGACCGCGCCCACGCCCACCCCCGTACCCGCCACCGCACCGGCGGCCGCATCGACGGCCGATCCCGCCGCCCCCGGCGGCCGCGGCACCCGCCTCGGCCCGGTCGCACTGGTGATCGCGGCCGGCATCTCGGTCCAGTTCGGCGCCGCCCTCGCGGTCATGATCATGCCGAGGGCGGGCGCGGCAGGCGTGGTCACGCTGCGCCTCGCGGCCGCCGCCCTCGTACTGCTGCTCCTGTGCCGCCCCAAACTGCGCGGCTACTCCCGTTCCGACTGGGGCACGGTGCTCGCCTTCGGCGTCACCATGGCCGGGATGAACGGCCTCTTCTACCAGGCCGTGGACCGCATCCCGCTCGGCCCGGCCGTCACCCTGGAGGTCCTCGGCCCGCTCGCCCTGTCCGTCATCGTCTCCCGCCGCCTGGTGAACCTCCTCTGGGCCGGCCTCGCCCTGGCCGGCGTGGTCCTCCTCTCCGGCCACGGCGGCAGCGGTGGTGGCGGCTTCGGATTCGGTGCCCTCGACCCGGCGGGCGCCGCCTTCGCGCTCGGAGCGGGCGCGATGTGGGCGGCGTACATCGTCTTCAGCGCCCGTACCGGCCGCCGCTTCCCGCAGGCGGACGGCCTGGCCCTGGCGATGGCGGTGGCCGCGGTGATCTCGCTCCCGCTGGGCGTGATCGAAGCAGGCTCGGACCTCGTCGTCCCGAGCACCCTGGCTCTGGGCGTCGGCGTGGCGGTCCTGTCCTCCGTACTCCCGTACACCCTGGAACTGCTCGCCCTGCGCCGGCTCCCCGCCCCGACGTTCGCGATCCTGATGAGCCTGGAGCCGGCCATCGCGGCCACGGCCGGCTTCCTCGTCCTGCACCAGGCCCTGTCCGCCCTGGACGCCCTGGCCATCGCCCTCGTGATCGCGGCCAGCATGGGCGCGGTCCGCTCCCAGAGCCGAAAGCGGGCCGCTCAGAAGCCGAGGGCGAGGGCGGCGACCGCGGGGGCGGCGTAGATGATCGGGAAGATGGCGTGGCCGTAGGCCTTGGCGCGGATGACGGTGATGACGGCGCCGGTGAAGTAGAGGGCCAGGCCGATGGCTGCGGCGATGCCGATGGGCGGGACGAAGAGGCCGACCACCAGGCCGACCGCGCCGCCGAGCTTGGCGGTGGCGAGGAGGTTCCACCAGCTGCGGGGGACGCCGTACTGGGCGAGGGGCTCGACGGTGAACTTGGCGCCGAAGAAGATCGAGGCGCCGGAGAAGCCGGCCATGAACGCGGCGACGAGGGTGATGACGGTGGCGGTGGTGGACATGGTGTGCTCCTGTCGGGTGGGGATTGTTGAGTTGCTCTTGCCTCAATGACCCGACGGGTGGGGGGAGTGTGACCGTGTGCGTGGACTTTTTTCCGTGCCGGGTGGCTGAGTGCCGTCCGGGAGGGGGCGCGCGGCGGCCTTCGGCGCCGCGCGCCCGTCGTCAGGTTGTCGTTCGTTCCACGGGGATCCACAGTTCCGCGTCGGCGTGTGTCGTGTCCTGGGACAGCCGGGTGCGCAGGATTTCGGGGCCGGGGCGGCTCCGGTAGGGGTTGGACGGGAACCACTGCGTGAACACGTCCCGCCACAGGTGCTGAAGGGTGTGGGGGAACGGTCCGGAGCTCTCGAAGACGGCCCACGTTCCGGCCGGGACGGTGAGGGCGTCCATGTCCTCGGGGACCGGGGCGCTGGTCACCACGGCGTGGTAGTAGTCGAGTTCGGTTCCCTCGGCGCGGCTTTCGTCCAGGTCGTCGGTTACCGAGACGATTCCGTCCGGGGCCTGGTCGGACAGGTTCTCGATGCGTTGGAGTGTGTCCCGGTCGAGGCTGCGGATGAAGGCGGCGATGGCCGGGTTGACGCCCTCGTGGACCAGGGGGACGCGCGCCTTTCTGCCGACCACGCGGAATGCCTCTTTCTCCACGACCTTGTATCGCATGCTGCTGCTCCCTTCGATGATGAGGCGGAAGGACATCCGTTGCTGGGAGTGGAGGTGTGCGCCGGTCCGCCTGGCCTCGCTCGGGCCGACGCCGTGCATGGCGCGGAACGCACGCGCGAACGCCTCGCCGGAGGTGTAGCCGTACCGCACCGCGATCTCCAGGAGCGTCCGCTCCCCGGCCAGTACCTCGGCGCCCGCGACCGTCAGCCGCCTGCGCCGGACGTACTCCGACAGCGGGATCCCGGCCAGCGCCGAGAACAGCCTTCGGAAGTGGTACTCCGAGGTCATCGCGATGCGCGCCAGGTCGTTCGCGTCGATGCGCTGATCGAGGTGGCATTCGATGTGTTCCATGGCCCGGTTCAGCCGCTCCAGCATTCTGGTTTCCTTCCCTTTCGATTGCTTACGTTAGGAAGGGGCCGCCTTGCCGGACCCGACCTTTCGTGCCCGGTTCGGTCGGGTGCCGGTCATGTGTAGCGGGACGTCATCGCCGCCAGGGTGGATGTGATGGCGTTGCGGAGGGTGGGTGGGGAGAGGACTTCCGCTTCCGTGCCCAGGGACAGGAACTGGGACAGGGCCTGGTCCTGGGACTCGATCGGGAGTACGGCGCGGGTCCAGCCCGGGAGGTCGGGGTCCGGGTTGCCGGTGGTGGTCAGGGCGCGGGCCTGGGCGCCCGTGAGTCGGGCCGCCGCGTGCGGGGAGAGGCGGACCAGGGCCTCCTCCGGGTGGAGGCGGGCGTGGAAGTCGGCCTGGGTTCGGCGCCAGTGGGTTGCCAGGTCGAAGTCCTCCGGGGGTTCGGCTTCCTCGGTCGTTTCGCGGAGGGTCAGGATCTGGTCGATGCGGTACGTGCGGGGGCCCTCCGGGCCGGCGACCAGGTACCAGCGGCCCGCCTTCAGGACCAGGCCGTACGGGGCCAGGCGGCGGTCCACCTCGCGGGGTTCCTTCCACCGCCGGTAGCGCACCTCGATCACCCGGCCCCGCCACACCGCGTCGGCGACCTGGGCGAGGTACGGGGTCTCCTCGTGCTCCGCGTACCAGCCCGGGGCGTCCAGGTGGAAGCGCAGTCGCATCCGGTCGGCCTGGGCGCGCAGTTCCGGGGGGAGGGCGGCGCGGAGTTTGAGCTGGGCCGCCGACAGGGCGGGGCCCAGGCCGAGTTCCGCCGCGGGCCCTGGCATGCCCGTCAGGAACAGGGCCTCCGCCTCGCCGGTGTTGAGCCCGGTCAGCCGGGTCCGGTAGCCGGCGAGCAGCTGATAGCCGCCGCTGTGGCCGGCGTCCCCGTACAGCGGTACGCCCGCCGCGGCCAGCGCCTCCGCGTCGCGGTAGACCGTACGGACGGACACCTCCAGCTCCCGCGCGAGCTCGGCGGCGGTCATCCGGCCCCGGGTCTGGAGCAGGAGGAGGATCGAGAGCAGGCGGCTGGACTTCATCGGGACTCCACTGACACAGGATGTCAGTGGAGTGTTCCTACCGTTCCCGCATGAACGATTTCGACTTTCTTGTCGGTGACTGGGATGTCCTCAATCGCTGGCGCGTTGACTTTCTTGATGTGGAGAGCGACTGGGAGGAGTTCCCGGCCGTGTCCCGCGGATCGCGGCACTTCGACGGCGGCGCCAGCTTCGACGAGATCGACTTTCCGACGAAGGGATTCGGCGGGCTGACCCTGCGGCTCTTCGACCGGGAGCGGGAGGAGTGGTCGCTGTACTGGTCGAGCCGGCGGACCGGGACGCTCTTCCCGCCCGTCGTCGGCCGCTTCGAGGGGGGTCGGGGCGTGTTCGAGGGGGAGGACACGCACGACGGGAAGGCGGTGCGGGTGCGGTTCGTGTGGTCGGGGATCACGGAGGATGCGGCGCGCTGGGAGCAGTTCTTCTCCGTTGACGGGGGCGACAGCTGGATTCACAACTGGACCATGGAGTTGGCCCGTCGGGCCTGATGTCGGGGATCGGCCCGAGTGCCTGCGCCCGCCCGGCCGGCTACGGGGGTACCGGCCGGGCGGGCGCGCTCCGCGCTAGCCGAGCGGCAGGTCCAGGTACGAGGGCGTCGGCTCGGGTGAGGTGAAGGCCAGGGTCGCGCGCGGCAGGTTGGCGTCCCCGTAGAAGGGGTCGCGGGCGTCGATCACCAGCATCAGCCGGTTGCCGCGCGGTACGTCGTACGCGGTGGCCTGGAGCTCGATGTCGGCGCTGATCAGGCTGTCGGGCGGGGAGTCGAGGTCGGTGTACGGGGCGTGCGTGACGATGTGGGCCGTGCCGTCGGGCGCCACGTCGAGGAGGTACGCGACGAAGGCGGATCCGGGGTTCGCCGCCCGGTAGGTGACGCGCAGTTTCGGCGTGCCCCGCAGCCGGGTGGTCTCCGGGGCCGGGGCGGCGGTCCACACGGCGGCGACGGTGTGGTCGATCTCGCCCGTCGGGTAGACCTTCGGGCGGCCGGCGATCTCGGCGTAGCCGGAGGTGACGATGGTGTCGGCCACGGTCGCCGGGGTGTCCACCCCGCACAGCACGGTCGCCGACCAGCCGGCCTCGGGCTGCTCGGCCAGTTCACCGCCGCCCGCCAGGTGCAGCCGGTGAACGTGCTCGGTCAGGGAGGGCCAGCTCGGGCGGGGTTCGAGGGTGCGGCTCCACATGACCTCGCCGATCACCTCGCCCTCGTCGCCGATGCCGTTGTCGATCCCCTTGAGGTGGTGGTCGAACCAGCGGTGGGCGTCCGTCCAGATCCGGTTGGGCAGGCCGAGCATGCCGGACGCCTCGGGTCCGGAGTGGTCGCCGATGGAGAGGACGAGCCGCTTGGGGCCGGTCAGCTCGTTGAACGTCTTCAGGATCTGGTTGGACGGGAAGAGCGTCTCGTGCCAGGCGTGCGCGTAGAAGACGGGCACCTGGCGGCGGTTGAGCTCCTTGACGTAGGTGAAGGGGGAGCGAGCCTCCGCCCAGCGCAGGGTGCCCCGGATGTCGCGGCCCGCGAGGACGTTGTCGAAGACGCTCTGCGTCTGCGGGCTCAGGCGCGCCTTCGCGGCCGCGTCGAGAAGGGCCCGTACGGCCGCGACGTGGCGGGTGGAGTTCTCGTAGAAGGCCTCCCCGAGGTCCCCCCAGCTGCTGAGCGCGACGACGGCGTGGACGCGGGTGTCGTGCGCGGCGACGAGCTGGCTGATGCCCGAGCCGTACGAGTCCCCGAGGAAGCCGATCTTCGTGACCGGGCCGGCGGCGCGCTCGATGAGGTGGTCCAGCGCGCGGCTGCCGTCGGCGACGTCGAGCGGGCCGGCCACCTCCACCTGGCCCTCGGAACCGGCGAATCCGCGGGTGGTGTAGGCGAGGACGTCGTAGCCGCGGGCCGCGAAGAGGGTGGCCTGCACGGCGTACGCGAGCCAGCCGAGGCTGGTCCAGGGGGAGGGCATCACGATCAGCGGGCGCGGCTGGGGGCCGGTGTGGCGCCAGAGCCCGGCGTCGAGCAGGTCCCCGTCGGCGCCGGTCACCTTGCCGCGGGTGAAGACGGCCCGGGAGCGGAGCTCGGCGACCTCGGCGGCGCGGGCGGGGGCGAGGCCGGTGAGGTCGCCGCTCTCCAGGGCGGTGACGAAGGCGCCGAGGGCGGTCGAGTCGAGTTCGGGGTAGAGGGAGAAGGGGGTTCGGGGTGTTCGGGCGGCTGGGGTCACGACAGTTCATCCTCTTCGTCGTCGTCTGCGTCGAGTGACATGAACGTGCTGCGTGAAGTGCTGCGCTCGCCCGGGCCCGGAGCGGAACGTCCAGTATCGACGGGACATCCGGTGACGTATCGCGAGTTTGCGGCTTACGGCCTGAATCGCCCCCTGTGAGCCGGGTCGTCGGCGCGGTACGGGACCTGCGTCCGTGAGGCGGCGTGGCAACTCCCTTCCGGTGGACGGTCATTGCGGGGTGTGGCGGGAACGCGCCGTCTTCACGAGAAATCATGCAAGCGTGCTTGATTGTTTTTGCGGAGGCTGCCAGTCTTCCCCTCACGCCGAGAGGGGAGCGAGCCGTGCCCGATCCGTCCGCAGCCGCAGTCTTCATCGACCTGAGCGAGGAAGGGTGTGAACTTGACGCCCTGGTCGGAGAGTTGGACGACACCGACTGGGCCCGGCCCACCCCAGCGCCCCGGTGGAGCATCGCCCACCAGATCGCCCACCTGCACTGGACCGACCGGGCCGCGCTGCTCTCCCTCACCGACCCCGCCGGCTTCGGCCGCATGGTCGAGGAGGCCCTCAAAGCCCCCGACTCCTTCGTCGACGAGGGCGCCGAAGAGGGCGCGAAGCTGCCGCCGGCCGAGCTGCTCGCCCGCTGGCGGGCCGGGCGCGCCGCCCTCGACGAGGCGCTCGCCGCGGCCTCGCCCGACGCCCGCTTCCCCTGGTACGGCCCTCCGATGAAGGCCGCCTCGATGGCGAGCGCCCGGCTGATGGAGACCTGGGCGCACGGCCAGGACGTCGCCGACGCGCTCGGCGTGCGCCGGACCCCGACCGCGAGGCTGCGGCACGTGGCCCGCATCGGCGTACGGGCCCGCGACTACGCCTACTCCGTACGGGGACTGCCCGCGCCGGAAGGGGAGTTCCGGGTGGAGCTCACGGCGCCCGACGGCGTGCAGAGGTGGGAGTACGGTCCGCCGCAGGCCCCGCAGCGCATCACCGGGCCCGCGCTCGACTTCTGCCTGCTGGTGACCCAGCGCGCCCACCGCGCCGATCTCGCCCTCACCGCCACCGGTCCCGACGCCGACCGCTGGCTCGACATCGCCCAGGCCTTCGCGGGCCCGGCCGGCCCGGGCCGCGAACCGGGGGCCGCGCGGTGACCCGCCGCCGTGCACTGCGCATCGGCAACGCCTCGGGCTTCTACGGGGACCGCTTCGACGCCCTGCGCGAGATGCTGACCGGCGGCCCGCTGGACGTGGTGACCGGGGACTACCTGGCCGAGCTGACCATGCTGATCCTCGGCCGGGACCGGCTGAAGAACCCGGACCTCGGCTACGCCAGGACCTTCCTGCGCCAGCTGGAGGAGGGACTCGGTCTCGCGCACGAGCGGGGCGTACGGATCGTGGCGAACGCCGGCGGCCTCAACCCGGCCGGACTCGCCGACGCGGTACGGGCGTTGGCGGCCAAGGCGGGCGTGCCCGTGTCCGTCGCGCACGTCGAGGGCGACGACCTGATGCCATACGAGGAGGGGGCGCTGACCGCCAACGCCTACCTCGGCGGCGCCGGGATCACCGCCTGCCTGCGGGCGGGCGCGGACGTGGTCGTGACCGGCCGGGTCACGGACGCGGCGCTGGTCAGCGGCCCGGCCGCCTGGTGGTTCGACTGGGCGCCGGAGGACTACGACCGGCTGGCGGGGGCGGTCGTCGCGGGCCACGTCCTGGAGTGCGGAACCCAGGCCACCGGCGGCAACTACTCCTTCTTCACCGCGCACGACGTCCGCCGGCCGGGGTTTCCGCTGGCCGAGATCGAGGAGGACGGCTCGGCGGTGATCACCAAGCATCCCGGGACCGGCGGGGTCGTCTCGGTCGGCACGGTGACGGCGCAACTCCTGTACGAGACCCAGGGTGTGCGCTACCTCGGCCCGGACGTCACGGCCCGGCTGGACACGGTCCGGCTCGCCCCGGCCGGAGCGGACCGGGTCCGGATCTCGGGCGTACGGGGAGAGGCCCCGCCGCCGACGCTCAAGGTGGGCGTGACGCGGATCGGGGGCTGGCGCAACGAGGTCGTCTTCGTCCTGACGGGCCTGGACATCGAGGCCAAGGCGGCGTTGGTGCGGGCGCAGCTGGCCGATGCCCTGTCGGGTGTCGCCGACGCCACCTGGACGCTGTCCCGTACGGATCACCCGGACGCCCCGACGGAGGAGACGGCAGGCGCCCTGCTCCGTCTGGTGGTGCGGGACCCCTCCCCGGACCGGGTGGGCCGCGCCCTGACCTCGACGGCCGTCGAGCTGGCCCTGGGCAGCTACCCGGGCTTCCACGTGACGTCCCCACCGGGGCCGGGCCAGCCGTACGGGATCTTCCGCTCGGGGCCGGTCCCGGCGGCCTCGGTCCCCCACGAGGCGGTCCTGCCGGATGGCACCCGCCTCCCGATCCCCGCTGCGCGGAGCCTGTCCTTCACTCCGCCCCTTCCGGGCGGTGCCGCATCGACGGCTGCACCGAGCGGGGGCAGCACCTCCAGCCGCTCCGCCCCGGACCCGGCCGGGGCTCCGCTCCCGATCCCCCGCGCCTCAAACGCCGGCGAGGCTGATCCTTCAGCCCCTCCGGCGTGGGAGGAGCCGGGTCCGGGGCGGAGCCCCGGTTTCGGGAAGGGGCGGGTAGGGGAGAGCCCCGCAGGGCCCACCACCCGCGCCCCCTTGGGGGCCCTGGCCGGGGCCCGTAGCGGCGACAAGGGCGGGGACGCCAACGTCGGCGTGTGGGTGGAGACCGACGCCGCATGGGACTGGCTGCACCACACCCTCACGGTGGAGACCCTCCAGACCCTGCTCCCCGAAACCCGGACCCTCCCCGTGACCCGGCACGCGCTCCCGCACCTGAGGGCCCTGAACTTCACCATCACCGGCATCCTCGGCGACGGCGTCGCCTCAGGCCACCGCTTCGACCCCCAGGCCAAGGCCCTCGGCGAATGGCTCCGCGCCCGCCACCTCGACATACCGACGCACCTCCTGCCGCCCGCCCCGGAGGGGACCCGCCCATGACCCGCCTCGCCACCACCGTCGACCCCCACGCCCCCGAGCACGCGCAGGCCCGTACCGCCGCCCTCGAACGCCTCGCCGCCCTCGACGCCGAGCACGCCAAGGCCCTCGCCGGCGGCGGCGAGAAGTACACCGCCCGCCACAAGGCCCGCGGCAAGCTCCTCGCCCGGGAGCGCATCGAGCTGCTCCTCGACCCGGACACCCCCTTCCTGGAACTGTCCCCGCTCGCCGCCTGGGGCGGCGACCACCCCGTCGGCGCCTCCATGGTCACCGGCATCGGCACGGTCGAGGGCGTCGAGTGCCTGGTCACCGCCAACGACCCCACCGTCCGCGGCGGCGCCTCCAACCCCTGGACCCTGAAGAAGGCGCTGCGGGCCAACGAGATAGCCCGCCAGAACCGGCTCCCCTGCATCAGCCTCGTGGAGTCCGGCGGCGCCGACCTGCCCTCCCAGAAGGAGATCTTCATCCCGGGCGGCGCGATCTTCCGCGACCTCACCCGGCTGTCGGCCGACGGCATCCCGACCATCGCCGTCGTCTTCGGCAACTCCACCGCCGGAGGCGCGTACATCCCCGGCATGTCCGACCACACCATCATGATCAAGGACCGCTCCAAGGTGTTCCTCGGCGGCCCGCCCCTGGTCAAGATGGCCACCGGCGAGGAGAGCGACGACGAATCCCTCGGCGGAGCCGACATGCACGCCCGCACCTCCGGACTCGCCGACCACTACGCCCTCGACGAGCACGACGCGATCCGCCAGGCCCGCCGCGTCGTCGCCCGCCTGGGCCACCGCAAGCCGTACGCGGACCCGCCCAAGGCCGAAGAGCCCCTGTACGACCCCGAGGAGCTCCTCGGCATCGTCCCGCCTGACCTGAAGACCCCCTTCGACCCCCGCGAGGTCATCGCCCGCATCGTCGACGCCTCCGACTTCGACGAGTTCAAGCCCCTCTACGGCACCAGCCTCGTCACCGGCTGGGCCACCCTCCACGGCTACCCGGTCGGCATCCTCGCCAACGCCCAAGGGGTGCTGTTCAGCGCCGAGTCGCAGAAGGCGGCCCAGTTCATCCAGCTCGCCAACCAGCGCGACATCCCCCTCCTCTTCCTCCACAACACCACCGGCTACATGGTCGGCAAGGAGTACGAGCAGGGCGGCATCATCAAGCACGGCTCGATGATGATCAACGCGGTCTCCAACTCCCGCGTCCCCCATCTCTCCGTCCTGATCGGCGCCTCCTACGGCGCCGGCCACTACGGCATGTGCGGCCGCGCCTACGAGCCCCGGTTCCTCTTCGCCTGGCCCAGCGCCAAGTCCGCCGTCATGGGCCCGCAGCAACTGGCGGGGGTGCTGTCCATCGTGTCCCGGCAGTCCGCCGCCGCCAAGGGACAGCCGTACGACGAGGAACAGGACGCCGGCATGCGCGCCTTCGTCGAGGCGCAGATCGAGTCCGAATCCCTGCCGATGTTCCTGTCCGGGCGGCTGTACGACGACGGCGTCATCGACCCGCGCGACACCCGTACCGTCCTCGGCCTGTGCCTGTCGGCCGTCCACAACGCCCCCGTCGAGGGCGCCCGTGGCGGCTTCGGCGTCTTCCGGATGTGAGCCCGCAGATGACCATCAGCTCCCTCCTCGTCGCCAACCGCGGCGAGATCGCCGTCCGGATCTTCCGGACCGCCCGCGCCCTGGGCCTGGACACGGTCGCCGTGCACTCCGACCCCGACGCCGACGCCCTGCACGTCCGTACCGCCGACGCGGCCGTACGCCTGCCCGGCGCGGCCCCCGCCGACACCTACCTGCGCGGCGACCTGATCATCAAGGCCGCCCTCGCCGCCGGGGCCGACGCCGTGCACCCCGGATACGGCTTCCTCTCCGAGAACGCCGACTTCGCCCGCCAGGTCCGGGCCGCCGGCCTCACCTGGATCGGCCCGCCGCCCGAGGCCATCGAGGCCATGGCCTCCAAGACCCGGGCCAAGGAGCTGATGCGCGCCGCCGGCGTCCCCCTCCTCGAACCCGTAGACCCGGCCACCGCCACCCCCGCCGACCTGCCCCTGCTCCTCAAGGCGGCCGCCGGCGGAGGCGGCCGCGGCATGCGGGTGGTCCGCGACCTGGACGCCCTCAAGGAGGCCCTCGACGCCGCGTCCGCCGAAGCGGCCTCCGCCTTCGGCGACGGCGAGGTCTTCGCCGAGCCCTACGTGGAGCGCGCCCGCCACGTCGAGGTCCAGATCCTCGCCGACACCCACGGCACCGTCTGGGCGCTCGGCACCCGCGACTGCTCCCTCCAGCGGCGCCACCAGAAGGTCATCGAGGAAGCCCCCGCGCCCGGCCTCCCCGAAACCCTGCGCACCACCCTCCACGAGGCTGCCGTCGCCGCCGCCCGCGCGGTCTCCTACGAGGGCGCGGGCACGGTCGAGTTCCTCGTCACCGCCGACGGCCGCCCCTGCTTCCTGGAGATGAACACCCGACTCCAGGTGGAACACCCCGTCACCGAAGCCGTCTTCGGCCTCGACCTCGTCGCCCTCCAGCTGCGCATCGCCACCGGCGCGGCCCTGCCGCTCACGCCCCCGCAGCCCACCGGCCACGCCGTCGAGGCCCGCCTCTACGCCGAGGACCCCGCCCAGGACTGGCGCCCCCAGACCGGCGTCCTGCACACCCTCACCGTCCCCGGCGAGGTCCGCGTGGACACGGGCTTCACCGACGGGGACACCGTCGGCATCCACTACGACCCCATGCTCGCCAAGGTCGTCGCCCACGCCCCCACGCGCGCCGAGGCCGTCCGCGTCCTCGCCCACGCCCTGGCCGGCGCCCGCATCCACGGCCTGACCACCAACCGCGAGCTGCTCGTACGGTCCCTGCGGCACCCGGAGTTCACCGCCGGGCAGCTCGACACCGGCTTCTACGAGCGCCACCTCGCCGCCCTCACCGCCGACGCCCCGGACCCCACCCTGTCCGCCCTCGCGGCCGCCCTCGCCGACGCCGCCCCGGGCCCGGACGCCCCGCTTGCCGCCCGCCTCGGCGGCTGGCGCAACGTCCGCTCCCAGCCGCAGACCCGCCGCTACGCCGCGGCAGGCACCGAGTACGAGGTCCAGTACCAGCCCGTGAACCTCCCCGGAGTCCGGGTCCTGGCCGCCGAACCCACCCTCGTGACGCTCGAAGTCGAGGGAATCCGACGCGCGTTCCACGTGAAACAAAATTCGAACAAGTCAGAGATCTACATCGACTCACCCCTAGGCGCCCACACCCTCACCCCCGTTCCCCGGTTCGCGGACCCCCAGGACCGCACCGAACCGGGCTCCCTGCTCGCCCCCATGCCCGGCACCGTCGTCCGCGTCGCCGAGGGCCTCGCCCCCGGCAGCCCCGTCACGGCCGGGCAGCCCCTGCTCTGGCTGGAGGCCATGAAGATGGAACACCGCATCCTCGCGCCCGCCTCCGGCACGCTCACCGCGCTCCACGCCGCCACCGGCCAACAGGTCGAGTTCGGCGCCCTGCTCGCCGTAGTCCAGGAGGAACCGCAATCATGAGCCCCACCATCGAATCGGAAGAAAACAAGTCCCTGCGCACGGCGGTCGCCGCCCTCGGCCGGAAATACGGCCGCGAGTACCTCGCCCGCGTCGCACGCGAGGGCGGCCACCCCGACGAACTGTGGGCCGACGCCGCCAAGCTCGGCTACCTCGGGGTCAACCTGCCCGAGGAGTACGGCGGCGGGGGCGGCGGCATCACCGAACTCTCCATCGTCCTGGAGGAACTCGGCGCCGCGGGTTGCCCCCTGCTCATGATGGTGGTCTCGCCCGCGATCTGCGGCACGGTCATCTCCCGCTTCGGCACCGAGGCCCAGAAGCGGGCCTGGCTCCCCGGCCTCGCCGACGGCACCCGCACCATGGCCTTCGGCATCACCGAACCCGACGCCGGATCCAACTCCCACCGCATCACCACCACGGCCCGCCGTGACGGCGACGACTGGATCCTCACCGGCCGCAAGGTCTTCATCTCCGGTGTCGACATCGCCGACGCCACGCTCATCGTGGGCCGCACCGAAGACGCGCGCTCCGGGCGCCTCAAGCCATGCCTGTTCATCGTCCCCCGGGACACCCCCGGCTTCTCCCGCACGGTCATCGACATGGAACTCCAGGCGGCGGAGAAGCAGTTCGAGCTGGTCCTGGAAGACGTACGCCTGCCGGCGGAAGCGCTCGTAGGAGACGAGGACGCGGGCCTCCTCCAACTCTTCGCGGGCCTCAACCCCGAACGCATCATGACCGCCGCCTTCGCCATCGGCATGGGCCGCCACGCCCTCGCCAAGGCCGTGGACTACGCGAAGACCCGGCAGGTGTGGCAGGCCCCCATCGGCGCCCACCAGGCGGTCGCGCACCCGCTCGCACAGGCCCACATCGAGCTGGAGCTCGCGCGGCTGATGATGCGGGAGGCTGCGCTGCTGTACGACGCGGGGGACGACATGGGGGCGGGCGAGGCGGCGAACATGGCGAAGTACGCGGCGGGGGAGGCCTGCGTCCACGCGGTGGACCAGGCGGTCCACACCCTCGGCGGCAACGGCCTCACCCGCGAGTACGGGCTGGCCTCCCTGATCACCGCTTCACGGGTGGCGCGCATAGCCCCCGTCAGCCGCGAGATGATCCTCAACTTCATCTCCCACCAAACCCTCGGCCTCCCCAAGTCCTACTAGCCCCCGCTCCTCAATCGCCGGAGGGGCTCGGTGTGCCATGCCTGGCCAGGTGCGGCTCAAGGATCCGGGGCTCCGCCCCGTACCCCGCGCCTCAAACGCCGGCGAGGCTGGATTTGCCGGCCCGGGCTGGAAGGTGCCAGGTGGGCTGGATGGTGGTGCCGAGGTCGGGGTCGGGGACGGGGTGGGGTGTCGGCCGGGACTAAAACGAGATGAATTCGGCGCACGCTCCCGTCCGGCAGAGCCGACCCGGAAAGGGCGCC